>NZ_JBHSHY010000013.1:0-145609 GCF_042653205.1 Paenibacillus sp. GCM10023250
GCGAAAGGGCTCAAGAGTATGCTTTCACGTTATTTGGAGCTTTGTTAACCTTTTGGAACCGCCGTATGCGGACCCGCATGTACGGTGGTGTGAGAGGACGGAGGCTAGCCGCCTCCTCCTACTCGATTTGCCGAACGATCGCCGATCGTCGACCGGGACCGTACGAGTGGGGGAGGATGCGCGCCAAGACGTCGAAGGCGATGCTCGGAGGAAGAAGCAAGCCGGTAAGCTATTCAGCCGTCACAGGCTGTCAGCGGATAACACACGGCGATCAGAGCGGGAGGAGCGCTCCGGGTTAGAGCTTGTAAGCCTGCTCTTCGGCAAAATCGCCGATGATCGGCAGCTTGAACCATCTGCCCTGCAGCGCGAGGAGCATTAAGGCAATCCATAAAACAAATGACAGCGGAGTTAGCAATAAGCCGAGAAACCAGCCGATAAACGGAATGAAGTCGAGCACAATATTAAGGACGAACAACCCCGCGAACAGCACGACAGACTGCATGGCGTGGAATTTCACGAACATGCTCCGTTTCTCGATCGCGAGAAAAAGCAGACCCGTCACGAAGACGCCCAGGTAACAAAGCAGCCCGACAACCCTCGAATCGATACCGGTCGACGACCGGTCGGGCACAAAACGCGGCGCTTGCATCCTTCAGCCACCCCTTCCTTTTGTAGGTATTTATTCGGCCGAAGGAAGAACTATGCGCCGTCCGCGCCAATTTGTCCGCCCAAGCGGTACCAGTTTTGCCAGCATCCCGCCGTTAACGCGCTGTAACCTTCGCGGACGCCGGATCGTTTACGATGAGGGTGGCGGCATCAAGACTCGCCACAGACAGGAGTTTGCGTATCATCATGAACAAACCGAGAAGAAATCGCGGCTATAGATGGGTGGCCGCCGTGCTCGCCGTCCTCGTGATCGGGGGTGCGCTGGCTTATTACAACCGAACGGCGCTGGCGCTGTGGGGGTTCGATACCTTCCTGTCCGGCAAGGTGAAGGATAAGCTGGAGAACTCCTACAAGCCTCTCGAGGGGCGCATGCCGGTGCCAACGACGTACGAGAAGGCGGAGCCGTTCTCGCTGCTGCTGCTCGGCATCGACCAACGAAATAAGGAAATCGGACGCTCCGATACGATGATCTATACGGTCGTCCGGCCCAAGGACGAAGCGATCCTCATGCTCTCGATTCCGCGCGACACGTACGTCGACATCGTCGGCAAGAAGACCAGATCCGGCAGGCGGTGGCAGGACAAAATCACGCATGCTTACGCGTTCGGCGGGGCGAAGATGTCGGTGGAAACGGTGGAGAAGTTCTTTGGCGCTCGGGTCGATCATTATGCTACAATAAACTTCAAGGGCTTTCGCGACGTCATCGACGCGATGGGCGGCATCTCGCTTCCCATCACGAAGGATCTCGTCAATGACGACCCCGATCACGAGAAGTTTGTCGTCAAGGCCGGCAAGCCCGTGTACAACGGCACGGAGGCGCTCAACTATGTGCGCTACCGGGAGGACGCCGGGGGCGACACCAGCCGCGCGCAGCGCCATCAGGTGTTTTTGAACGCGATCATGAACAAGGCGTCGAAAGTCGGGCAGTGGGCGAAAATCCCGCAGCTGGTGGACATTATGGGCAACAACTTCAGCACGGACCTGACACCGGAGCAAATGATCGATCTGGCGAAGAGCATGCTGCAGGAGCCCGATCGCGCGATTTTCAGCCATACGCTGAAAGGAGAAGGGCATCGCAAGGTCGCCGGAGGCGCATGGTACTATTTTGCTGACGACGCGGACCTGGCGAAGACGCAGTCGCTGATCGAAGCATGGCTGGATCCGGCCACGCCGAAGGCACAGCTGCCGCTCCCGGAGGAATATCGGCACGGCGATCCCAACGCGGCGAAAGCGAAGCCGCTCTCGACCCGACCGGCGAAGGGGACCGCGAAGAAATAACGGCAGGCGAATTGCCCCAGCTCTTTCTGCAAGCTAGCGGAAGAACAAGAAGGAAGGTGGGCAGTACACGCATGAATATCGCATTTTTTCTATTACCGAAGCAAGAAGTCGTTTGGCTGACGATGGATGCCACGCTGCGGCAGACGCTCGAGAAGATGGAGCATCACCGGTACACGGCCGTGCCGATTCTCGACAACGACGGCGGCTACGCCGGGACGCTGACCGAGGGCGATCTGCTCTGGCACATGAAGAACAACCCGCAGCTCACCTTTGAGCAGACGAACAAAGTCAAGCTGTCGGACGTGCGGATGCGGCTGAGCAACAAGGCGGTCCAAATCGACGCCAACATGGAAGATCTCTTATCCCTGGCGAAGGTGCAGAACTTCGTGCCGGTCATCGACGACATGAACCGGTTCATTGGCATCGTACGCCGCAGCGATATTATCGATTATTGCGAAGCACTTATCGTGAATGCGAATAATTCCAAGAAAGAAATGGCCGCCGGGTAACCCGCGCCATCCGGACGCCGCCCTCCACGCGAGGGCGGCGTTTTGCGTACGGGGGAAGGGAGCGGATGCAAAGGTTAGACCGCCTCGCCGGCTTCGGCGTACGGCGTTCAATCCGCCTCGGGGGTGCTGGCGCGACCCGCCGCTTCCGCTCGCGCCGCCGGCCGGCAGCCGCCTGCTGGTCGAGGTCTCCTGTGCTTTCGGGATTCGTTTTATGCTATAATGGGGAGTAAAGCTTAGGCTGCGCATAGTAACTGGAGCAAGAGGTGAACGGTTTGAAAACCGGGGCAAAATCGATTTTGTGGAGCGCCGCGGCTTTGCTGCTGCTGCTCGCCATCGCCGTACCGCTCGTGAATGCGCTCGTATTCGCCGTCATGATGGTGCCGGCCGTCGTGCTGTACGCGACGCTGCCGCGGCAGTGGTTCGCCTTGCATATGGCCGCCGTGTACGCGATCGGCGCCATCGTGCTCGGACCTGCAGCCTTGATCGTCGGGTTGTTCTTTCTGATTCCGTCCGTCGTGATGGGCCATCTATACCGCAAGGGGATTCAAGCCCGTCAAGTGCTGACGAGCGTCACGCTGACGCTGCTCGGCTTGTCGCTGCTGGAACTGCTGCTGGCCGATCTGTGGTTCGGGTTCTCGCTCATCCATGAGATTCGCGTGATGATCACGGACACGGTGGACGGCCTGAACCGCGAGGGCATCATGCCGGGCACGTGGACCGCGGACATGACGGAATCGTACATCCAGAATTTGATCCATTCCATTCCGATGGCGCTCATCGTCGCCTCGTTCGTGCTTGCGGTTGTGACGCACGCCATCGCGGGGTCCGTCCTGCGGGCTGGGGGATTGGCCGTGCCGAAGCTGCAGCCGATCCGGAAATGGATGCTGCCGCGGATATTCGTCCTGTACTACTTGATCGTACTGCTCGCGGACATGGCGGTGCCAAGCGACGCGACCTCATTCATGGCGGTCGTGCTGCATAACCTGGCGCCGCTGATGAAATTGGCGTTCTCCATTCAGGCGATGGGTTTCTTCTTCTATATTGCGCATGAACGGAAATGGAACAAGGCGATCCCGGTGCTTCTTGCCGTGATTGTCGCGATTTTTCCGCCGTTTAGCTTGATCGGGGTGCTGGACGCGGCGTTTCCGATCCGAAAAGCGTTCAAGAAATCGTGACACAGGGGCGGAAACGAACATGCCGAAGTTTCTGATAAAACGATGGCACGGCCTGCATCATTTATGGGCGTTCGTGCTGATGTTGTTCATGTCGATCGCGCTTGCGACATACGATTGGAAGCTGGGGGTGCTGGGCCTCGTGCTGTCCGGCGCCATCGGCGTCTACTCCGTTCTGGCGGAGCGGGCGTTCCGCCGGGATTTGAAAATGTACCTCGGCACGCTGTCCTACCGCGTAAAGAAGGCGAACCGCGAGGTCATCAGCGATCTGCCGTTCGGGATCATCCTCTATAATGAGGATAAGACGGTCGAATGGCATAACGCCTTCATCACCAACATGATGGAGCGGGACTCCATCGTCGGCGAATCGCTGAACGACCTGTTCCCGACGTTATCGCAGGCCAAGGAACGCGAAGGCACGATCGAAGCGTCGATCGGCAACGCCATCTACGAGCTGATGTTCCGGTTCGACGAACGGCTGCTCTACGTCCGCGACATCACGAAGCAGTGGCAGCTGGCCAAGCGGTACGAGGAAGAGAAGCTCGCGATCGGCATCGTGCTCATGGATAATCTCGAAGAAGTCACCCAAGGGATGGACGATCAGCAGCGCAGCGCGCTCATGTCCCGGGCGACGGCGGAGATTACGGAATGGGCCAACAAGTTCCGCATCTATCTGAAGCGGCTGACGTCGGACCGCTACCTCGTCATTACCGACCAGCGCACGCTAAAGCAGCTGGAGCTGTCGCGCTTCGTGCTGCTCGACGAGGTTCGCGAGATTGTCGCGGAGAACAAAATCCCGATGACGCTCAGCATCGGCTTCGCGGCCGGCGCGGAGAGCATCGTGGAGCTCGGCCAATGGGCGCAGACGAGCCTCGATTACGCGCTCGGCCGCGGCGGCGACCAGGCGGCCGTCAAGGTCGGGCAGCGCCAGTCGTTCTACGGCGGCAAGTCCAATGCCGTCGAGAAGCGGACGCGCGTGCGGGCCCGCGTCGTGGCGCATGCGCTGCGCGACCTGATGCGCGACTGCGACCGTGTCGTCATCATGGGGCACAAGATGCCGGACATGGATTCGCTCGGCGCGGCCATCGGAGTGCTCAAGGCGGCGCTGCTGTTCAACAAGGAAGCGTACATTGTCTTAGAAGGCGTCAATCCCGCCATCCAGCGCATGGCGGAGATGCTGCGGGAAGACGAGCGCATCGCCAAGCGGTTCATCACGCCGGATCAGGCGCTCGGCATCGTGGACGGCAAGACGCTCGCCGTCGTCGTCGATACGCATAAGGCGTCGATGGTGAAGGAGCCGCGCCTCTTGACCTTGACGGACAAGATCGTCGTGGTCGACCACCACCGGCGCGGCGAAGAATTCATCACGAACGCGATTCTCGTCTACATGGAGCCCTACGCGTCGTCGACCTGCGAGCTGATTACGGAGCTGCTGCAGTACATCCACGACCGCGTGCTGCTGGACGTGAAGGAAGCGACGGCGCTGCTCGCGGGCATCACGGTCGACACGAAGAGCTTCTCGCTGCGCACCGGCTCGCGGACGTTCGAGGCGGCGTCGTTCCTGCGCCGCAACGGCGCGGACTCCTCGCTCGTCCAGCGCATGCTGAAGGAAGACTTGGCGGAGTACCTCAAGAAGGCCGAGATGATCCGGCAAGCGGAGATCGTCTACGAGCATATCGCGATCGCGGCGACGGAGCAGGGGCGGAAATATTCGCAGCTGCTCATCGCGCAGACGGCAGATACGCTGCTGAACATGACCGACGTGCTGGCCTCCTTCGTCATCGGGGAACGGCCGGACGGGTTGATCGGCATCAGCGCCCGCTCGCTCGGCCATATGAACGTGCAGGTGGTCATGGAGCGCATGGGCGGCGGGGGGCATCTGACGAACGCGGCCGCGCAGCTCGAGGGTACCGTGGCGGAAGTCGCGCAGCGCCTGAAGCAGGTGCTGCAAGAAATCGAACAGGAAGAGGGGTTATTCGAATGAAGGTTATTTTTCTGCAGGACGTAAAGGGGCAAGGGAAGAAGGGCGAAATCAAGGATTTGTCGGAAGGCTACGTGCGCAATTTCCTGTTGCCCAAAAATCTCGCGAAGCCGGCATCGGACGGCAACCTGAAGACGCTGGACGCGCAGAACGCCGCCGAGAAGCGGAAGAAGGAGCAAGAGAAGGCCGACGCGCAGGAGCTCGGCAAGCGGCTGGAAGAGATGAAGGTCGTCGTGAAGACGAAGGCCGGCGAGGGCGGCCGCCTGTTCGGGGCCATCACGAGCAAGCAGATCGCCGAAGCGCTGGAGGCGCAGGGCGTGAAGGTGGACAAACGGAAAATCGAGCTGGACGAACCGATCCGCACGCTCGGCGTGACGCAGGTCTTCGTCAAGCTGCATCCCGACGTGAAAGCGAAGCTGAGCGTGCATGCCGCGGAAGAATAATCACGAAGGAGCCAGGGACGCCATGGATGACGGGCTGACGATGTTCGATCGCGTGCCTCCCCAGAACATGGAGGCGGAGCAGGCGGTCCTGGGGGCCGTCCTGCTGCAGACCGAAGCGCTCATCACGGCGATGGAGCGGCTGCGGAGCGAGGACTTCTACCTGCCGTCGCACCAGCTGATCTACGAAGCGATGGTCGATCTCGGCGAGAACAACCAGCCCATCGACCTGGTGACCCTGACGTCCTACCTGCAGGACCGGCAGCAGCTGGAGGAGATTGGCGGCGTCAGCTACCTGGCGAAGCTGGGCAATGCGGTGCCGACGGCGGCGAACGTGGATTACTACGCGCAGATCGTGGAAGAGAAGTCCATGCTTCGCCGGCTCATCCGCACGGCGACGAACATCGTCTCGGACGGCTACGCGGCCGCGGACGACGTCGGGCTGATGCTGAGCGATGCGGAAGCGCGCATCATGGAGCTGTCCAACCGGCGCTCCAGCACCGGATTCATCTCCATCCGCGACGTGCTGATGGAGGTGTTCGAGCGGGTCGAGCACTTGTACTCCAACAAGGGCGGCGCCACGGGCATCCCGTCGGGCTTCAGCGATCTCGACAAGATGACGTCCGGCTTCCAGCGCAGCGACTTGATTATCGTGGCGGCGCGTCCTTCCGTCGGCAAGACGGCGTTCGCGCTGAACATCGCGCAGAACGTCGGCGTCCGCGCCCGGGAGACGGTCGCGATCTTCAGCCTCGAGATGTCGGCGGGCCAGCTGGTGCAGCGGATGATCTGCGCGGAATCGAACGTCGACGCCGGCCGGATGCGGACCGGGTATCTAGAAGGCGACGATTGGGAAAAACTAACGATGGCGATCGGCTCGCTCTCGGAAGCGCAGATCTACATCGACGACACGCCGGGCATCACCGTCGCGGACATTCGCGCCAAGTGCCGGCGGCTCAAGAAGGAGCGGGGCCTCGGTATGATCTTGATCGACTACCTGCAGCTCATTCAGGGCCGCGGCAAGCCGGGCGAGAACCGGCAGCAGGAAGTCTCCGAGATCTCGCGGACGCTGAAGCAGATCGCGCGGGAGCTCGAAGTGCCGGTCATCGCGCTGTCGCAGCTCAGCCGGGGCGTCGAGCAGCGGCAGGACAAGCGGCCGATGATGTCCGACCTTCGGGAATCCGGTTCCATCGAGCAGGACGCCGACATCGTCGCGTTCCTGTACCGGGACGATTACTACGATAAGGAATCGGAGAAGAAGAACATCATCGAGATCATCATCGCCAAGCAGCGGAACGGTCCGGTCGGCACCGTCGAGCTGGCGTTCCTGAAAAATTTCAACAAGTTCGTCGGGCTTGATCGCACCCATCAGGAGACGGCTTCCTGACCGGGAAACCGCGCGGGTGGCGGGGACGGCGGACGCGGGGCAGTGCTTGCGGCACTTATATTTCAATTTCCGAACAATTGTAGGGGTGACCTTGCGATTGTTCGCTTTTTCGTTGACTTTAGTGGACTAAAACGGTACACTAAACATGCTGCTTTCAAGAGGCAGCCGAGAATTCCTGTGTATGCGTGCGAATAACTTGTAATGTAATTGGGGGTATATCCATGTCAACGGTAGTTGTAGTCGGGACCCAGTGGGGCGACGAAGGCAAAGGAAAAATCACCGATTTTCTGGCGGACGGCGCCGATGTCGTAGCCCGGTACCAAGGGGGCAATAACGCGGGCCACACCATCATGATCGGCAACAAGAAATATAAGCTCACCATGATCCCGTCCGGCATTTTCAACGAAAATAAGGTGTGCGTCATCGGCAACGGCATGGTCATTAATCCGTCCGCCCTCATCGACGAAATTAACTATATTCATGACAATGGCTTCTCCACCGATAACTTGAAAATCAGCGACCGCGCGCATCTGATCATGCCGTACCACCTCGTGCTGGACGGCCTCGAGGAAGAGCGCAAAGGCGACAATAAAATCGGCACCACCCGCAAGGGCATCGGCCCGTGCTATATGGACAAGGCGGCCCGCAACGGCATCCGCGTCGCGGATCTGATGGACGCCGAAGAATTCGGATCGAAGCTCCGCCGCCTCGTCGCGGAGAAGAACCAAGTGATCGAGCAGATGTACGGCGGCGAGAAGCTGGACGCGGACGAGATCCTCGGCCAGTACCTCGGCTACGCGGAGACGCTGCGCCCGTACGTCACGGACACGTCCGTCGTGCTGAACGACGCGATCGACGACAACCAGAAAGTGCTGTTCGAGGGCGCGCAGGGCGTCATGCTCGACATCGACCAAGGCACGTACCCGTACGTCACGTCGTCCAACCCGACGGCGGGCGGCGTCTGCATCGGCTCCGGCGTCGGCCCGTCGAAGATTCAGCAGGTCATCGGCGTGGCCAAGGCGTACACGACGCGCGTCGGCGACGGCCCATTCCCGACAGAGCTGAATGACGCGATCGGCGACACGATCCGCGAGAAAGGCCACGAGTACGGCACCGTCACCGGCCGTCCGCGCCGCGTCGGCTGGTTCGACACCGTCGTCGTCCGGCACGCGCGCCGCGTCAGCGGCATCACGGGTCTGTCCCTGAACTCGCTCGACGTACTGTCGGGCCTCGAGACGGTCAAGATCTGCACGGGCTACAAGCTGCGCGGCGAGATCATCGAGCACTACCCGGCCAGCCTCAAGCTGATCTCCGAGTGCGAAGCGGTCTACGAGGAGCTGCCGGGCTGGAGCGAGGACATCTCGAACGCGAAGACGCTCGACGACCTGCCGGCTAACACGCGCCGCTATGTCGAGCGCGTCTCCGAGCTGACGGGCATCCCGATTGCGATCTTCTCCGTGGGCCGCAACCGCGAGCAGACGAATCCGGTCATGCCGATTTATATCTAACTCACCCCGATAGGAAGAGGGCTGCGAGCGATCGCGGTCCTCTTTCTTTTTTGCGAGAGTTGAATGACCCGGCCGCCCCGTGCCCATACTTGAAGTAGAGGCGATAGGCAGCACCATCATAGCCGCGGGTTGCTAGGCGGCATAGCAAAGGGTGATAGACATGTGGAAGATAACGGGGAAGGTCGCGGCGGCGGTCGGGAAGCTGGCGGCGTCGGCGCTGCTGATCAGCTTCCTGTCGATCTGGACGACGGGCTACGTGGTGAACAGCTACGTGGAGACGCTGCTGAAGCAGTTCCATATTCCGCTCGAACAGCAGCCGTTCGCGCTCAGCGGGATGTGGGGCGGGATGTGGGGCGCCGATCCGGAGCTGAAGGACGGCGCGAAATCGAACGCGGCGGATAGCGCGAAGGATAAAGGCAAGTCGGCAGCGGGCAGCGGCGATGCGAGTACGGGCGAGGATGCGCCGAAGAGCGGCAGCGGAGCAGCGGCGGATGCAAGCGGCGCGTCCGGCGAGGACAAGACGGGCGCTTCGAAGGAAGGCGACGGCAGCAACGACGGGTCCGTCGATGCGTTCGGCGACCTGCCGCAGGGCGAGCTGAGCGACATCGGCGGCGGCACAGGCCCGAAAGGCAACAGCGGCGCGGATTCCGGCCAAGACAGCGCGAGCTCGGGCGATGCGTCGAAAGACGCGGCGAAGGACGGCGTGGCGATGTCGACGGACGAGATCAATGCCGCGAAATCGCAGATCAGCGACGCCGACAAGGAGAAGCTGTTCAGCGTCATGAACAAGCTCCCGCAGGAGGCGTGGCAGCAGATATCGACCTACATGGAGAACGGGCTGACGGCCGAGGAAATGACGAAGGTCAAGCAGCTGATGGCGCAGTATTTGGACCGCGCGGCCTACGATGAGATGTCATCGATTCTGAGCAAATATTAATCTGTGGTCAATGGACGTCCGGTTGAACCTCCGCGCAGCGTTATGATACAGTAAGGAACGTGACTGACGATGTAGAAATTACCTTGTCGGATCCGCTCTAAACTTGGCAGCATAACGCGAAAAGGAGACGATCATGACCATTTTTACGGACAAGGGTCGATTCCGAAAGGCATGGAACTCATTCCGGGCATCTTTTCGGCGCGTAGGCCCTCAACAGGACAATCGGATGACGGATACGGATATAGAAAGCGGCTCGACGCGGCGCATGCTGCGGAAGAAACCGCTATTGCTCGCAGGAAGCGCGATCGTCGTGCTGACGATCGCCGGCTTCAGCGGGGCGCATTATGTGAAAGCCCACACCGTGGATTTCGTGGAAGTGTACCGGGACGGCAGCTTGATCGGCGAGGTCGGCTCGAAGGACCAGGTCGCGGATTTTATCGAAGAGACGCAAGCGAAGCTGGATGCCGGCAATAAGGGTGTACATATGGTGCTCGAGACAGGTGAGATCACATATGGGCATAAAAGCGCTTACAAGGCGGAGCCGGATACGGCCGCCACGCTGCAGAAGCTGGGCGGCATGTTCCAGTCGCACGCCACCGGCGTGGTGATGACGATCGACGGCAAGCAGGTCGGCATCGTGAAGGACCAGGCGACTGCGGACGCGCTGCTGCAGCGGGTCGAGGACAAGTACGCACCTAATACGAAGTCCGCCAGGACGGAAGTCACGGCGCTGGCGTATGCGGCCGACGGCAGCGTGAAGTCGAAGACCGCGCTGAAATCGGTGCAACTGCTGGAGAAGGTCGCGACCAGCGAGAAGAGCGTGCAGCCGTCCGACATTACTGATCCCGAGCAGCTGTATCTGAAGCTGATCAAGGGCACGGTGAAGCCGAAGTCCTATACGGTGCAGGAAGGCGATTGCGTCGGATGCATCGCGCAGAAGTTCGACATCTCGCCACAGGTCATCTACGAGCGGAACAAGTGGATCAAGGACGACATGATCAAGGTCGGCGACGTGCTCGACTTGACCGTCCTGCAGCCGGAAGTGACCGTGCAGACGGTCGAGAACGTTACGGAGACGGAAACGATCGAGCCGAAGACGGTCTACCAGAAGAACAGCAAGTTGAAGAAGGGCGAGCAGAAGGTCATCCGCCAGGGACAGAGCGGCAAGAAGCAGCTCGTATACCGGCTGGTGAAGCAGAACGGCTACCTGATGAGCGAAGAGCTGATCAGCGAAGTCGTGCTGGAGCCTTCCGTGCCGGCCATCATCATGAAGGGCACCAAGGACGTCGGCGAAGGCACCGGACAATTCAATTGGCCGGTAACCGGCCACCGCCTCACGAGTTATTTCGGGATGCGCTGGGGCGCAATGCACCGCGGCGTCGACATGGTGGGCAACCACAACATCATGGCAGCGGACAATGGCGTCGTGTCCTTCGTCGGCACGCGTCCGGGTCTCGGCAACTGCATCATCATCGACCATAAGAACGGCTACGAGACGTGGTACGGCCACCTGAGCAAGATCCTCGTGAAGAAGGGCGAGACGGTGAGCCAAGGTTCGAAGATCGGCATCATGGGCAACACCGGCCATTCCTTCGGCACGCATCTGCATTTCGAGGTGCATAAGAACGGCGAACTGCAGAACCCGCTGAAATATCTATAATCCGATATGCGGAGACACCAACCACCGCCCGGCCCTTCGGCCGAGGCGGTGGTTTGCGCTTCAGGCTGGGCGCTATTGGCCGATAGGAGGCGGATTCGCCGTTTTTCGCCTAAATCTCCCCTGATCTGAGCGAACTTTCATTGGGAACGGACATGCCGCTATGGTAGAATAAAGGCAGATTGCTTATCGAATGGCGGTGTAGCGATGCACGGTAAAATCTTAGTGGTCGACGACGAACAACCGATTGCGGATATTATAAAATTCAACCTGGAGAAGGAAGGCTATCAAGTCATTTGCGCCTTCGACGGGGGCGAGGCGGTCCGGCTGGCGTTCGAAGAGCTGCCGGACCTGATTTTGCTTGATCTGATGCTGCCGGTGAAGGACGGCATGGACGTCTGCCGCGAGGTGCGCACCCGGCTGCAGACGCCGATCATCATGCTGACGGCCAAGGACACGGAGCTCGACAAGGTGCTCGGCCTCGAGCTCGGCGCGGACGACTACGTGACGAAGCCGTTCGGCACGCGCGAGCTGCTGGCCCGGGTGAAGGCGCATCTGCGCCGGACGAAGAGCGAGCCGGCCGCGGCGCCCGCCGCGGCGAACAGCGCGCAGGGAACGGAAGGACCCGCGCGGACGGACAAGCAGGGGCTGGCGATTTTCAACCTGTTCATCGATACCGACATGTACGTCGTGTACAAGGACAACGAGCCGCTCGATCTGACCCATCGCGAGTACGAGCTCGTGTATTACCTGGCCCGCAACTGCGGCAAGGTCATGACGCGCGAGCATCTGCTGCAGGCGGTCTGGGGCTTCGAATACTTCGGCGACGTGCGCACCGTGGACGTGACGATCCGCCGGCTGCGCGAGAAGATCGAGGATGATCCGAGCCGTCCGGAATATATATTGACGCGGCGCGGACTGGGGTATCTCATGCGCAATCCGAAATCCGGAGGGTACGGCTTCGGATGAACGGGGGCATACGGTTCTTCCGCACCATTCAGGTCAAGCTGATCATCATCTACGTGCTGCTCATTCTGATCGCGATGCAGCTGATCGGCGTCTACTTCATCAGCACGATGAAGACGTCGCTGACCTCGACGTTCACGAACAATATGAACGAGCAGGCGAACCTGCTCTCCGAGATCGCGGCGCAGACGCTGTCCAACCAGCCGGAGAAGCCGGGCAGCCCCGACGACCAGACGCGCGAGGAGTACTTGGCCGTGCTGGTCAGCAACCTGTTCAGCATCAACGAGGCGGAGATTCAGGTGATGGACGCGAGCGGGAAGGTGCTGGCGACGTCGTCGCAATCCCATCAGTCGTACATCGGGAAGAAAAACACGTCGCTTGCCGTCAGCCGCGCGCTGCAGGGCATCCGCGACAACGAAGAGGAAATCATCGACGAGGACGGGCTGCGCAAGAAAGTCATTGCGAAGCCCGTCGTCTATAGCGATAAAGTCGTCGGCGCGGTCTACCTGGTCGCGTCGATGAAGGAGCTGTACCGGACGGTCGACCGGATCAACCGGATCTTCATGTCCGGCATGCTGTTCGCGCTCGGCTTGACGGGCGTGCTCGGCATCCTGCTCGCGACGACGATCACGAATCCGATCAAGGCGCTTACGCGGCAGGCGGCCGGCGTTGCCGAAGGGCGATTCGACCAGCAGGTGCCGGTGCTCGGGGACGACGAGATCGGCCGGCTGTCGGAAGTGTTCAACAACATGACGATGCGGCTGCGGGACGCGCTCTCGGCGAACGAGGAGGAGAAGGAGAAACTGGCTTCGATCCTCGCGAACATGAGCGACGGCGTCGTGGCGGCGGACGAGCGCGGCTTCGTGATCATCAGCAACCGCCGGGCGCAGGAGATGCTGCGCAGGGAGAACTGCGAGGGCGTGCGCCTAAGCGAGCTGTTCGGGCTCGAGGAATCGCAGCTGAGGACGCTGCCGGACGGGAACGCTCAGCCGCAGGTGATCTACCACATGCAGGCCGAAGGCGAAGAAGAGGACGAGCTGCTGCGCGTAACGCTGACGCCGATCCACCGCCGGGAGCACGGCATCTCCGGCACGATCGCGGTGCTGCAGGACATCACGGAGCAGGAGCGGCTCGAGCAGTCGCGGCGGGAGTTCGTGGCGAACGTGTCGCACGAGCTGCGCACGCCGCTCACGACGATCAAGAGCTATGCGGAGGCGCTCGATGAGGGCGCGTTGGAGGAGCGGGAGCTCGGACAGCGCTTCGTCGGCGTCATCCGCAACGAGACGGAGCGGATGATCCGGCTCGTCACCGACCTGCTGCACCTGTCGCGGCTCGACTCCAACCAGGCGCCGCTGCGCAGGCAGCAGACGAACGTGCCCGAGATGCTCGAGGAGGTGGCGGACCGGTTCTCGTTCCAGATGCGGAAGAAGGCGATCCGCGCGAGCGTCCGGGTCGATGACGGGATCAAGACGGTCTGGCTCGACCGCGACCAGATCGACCAGGTGCTCGACAACCTCGTCTCCAACGCGATCAAGTATACGCTCGACGGCGGGCGCATCGAGATCTCTGCCCGCAAGCAGGAGACGTCCGCGATCGCGATCAGCGTGAAGGACACGGGCATCGGCATTCCGAAGCGGGATCTCGGGCGCATCTTCGACCGGTTCTACCGCGTCGACAAGGCCCGCTCACGGAGCATGGGCGGCACCGGTCTCGGACTGTCCATTGCCCGGGAAATCGTCAAGGCGCACGGCGGCTCCATCTCGCTCGACTCCGAGCTGAACGAAGGGACGACCGTGACGGTCGTGCTGCCCTTGATGAGCGGAGGTGAGACGGCATGATTGACCGCGCGAAGACCGCGATTCTGACCGTGCTCGTCGTCGTCAGCCTCATCCAGAGCTACCTGCTCGCGTACAGCATGCCGGGCCTCGGTGTCACGGCGTCGCCGCAGCAGGGGTACATACCGCCGGTGACGATGGGCGAAGAGGAACAAGTGGAGAACGTGATCTTTCCCGAAGACATGGTGCTGCACCTCGGCAAGGCGAGGCACACGGTGCTGTATCCGGCGTCGAATTTCTATAACTTGATCTTCGAGAAAATCAAGAGCCGCGAGTTTAAGGGCTTCCAGCGCGCGGCCGTCTCCGCCGTCGACTGGAACGAGGTCCGGGACGGCGACCAGGGGATCGAGCTGCGCTTCGGGCGCGGGGTGCCAATGGAGCTGCTGAGCAAAGTGCTCAAGCTCGAGGGCGATGCGCCGTTCATGAACGACGTCGTCGACCGGATCTGGATCTATGCCGGCAGCGACGGCGAGGAAGTGCGGACGTACTTCTTCAGCGCCGACAATATGACCGTCTACGAGTCGGTGAAGGCCGACTTGACCGCGCAGGACGTGCAGATGTACGTAGGGTACGGGGAATATCAGGTGAATTACAAGCGGGTCGGCCAGGATCTGTACCTGCCGGAAGGGCCGGTGGAGGCGAGCGCCTCCGTGGTCGGCTACGACAGCTATACGCCCGAGCAGATGCAGAGCTACTTGTTCCTCGATCCCGGCGTGACGCGGACGATCAGCGACCGCAACGGCTCGCAAATCTACACGGACGGCAAGCGCGGGCTGCAGATCGAGCAGAACGGACGCTGGCTCAGCTATACCGATCCGGTCGCGGTGCAGGGCCAGGGCGACAACGAGAGCCAGAACGTCTACGCCGCCGTGCAGTTCGTCAATTCGCACGGCGGCTGGGACGGGATGCACCGCTTCGTACACGCGGGCGGCCCAGGGGGCGGGCAGGTGCTGCGCTTTCAGCAGTATTACGGCTCGTTCCCGGTCATTCCGATGGATCCATTCCTGTTCGGCAGCATGAAGCTGCGCCTGCAGGAAGGCGACGTCTCGGAATACGAGCGGTCGATGCTGATGCTCAAGAAGAAGCCGGACAAGCGCAGCGTGCGCTGGCTGCCGGGCGGCGACATGCTCGAGAGCGCGCTCACGGGCTACGCCCGCAAGGCGGACGTCGCTGCGATCTACCCGGCGCTGCTCGCCCGTCCAGCGAACGACAAGACACTCACGCTCGACCCGGTCTGGGCGGTGCGTCTGGGCGACGACACGCAGGCGGTGCTGCTGGAGGCGGTCCCGGGCGGCTACAAGCCGCTGCCGGGCGAGCCAGGCGGCGCGCCGCTCGAGCAGCCGGACGGCGGCGGAAACGCGAGCTCGGGCTCGGGCGATAGCGGCGCGCACGGCAGCGGCGCCACGGGCGGCGGCATCGCCATGGGCGGGCTGCCGCCGAGCCTGACGGGGGCGTGGTAGGCGGGCGAGCGGGCAACGCCGCTGGCGCGGCGGCAGGGCGCATGGCGGCGCCGGATAGGCGGCCGGCCAAGCTCCGTCCTGTTCGCCCGCCGCGTGGCGGCAGCTTGTTCACATCGAGAAACGGTCAATCGAAGGGGATGTCGGTATGGACTGGGGCAGGGCGAAGAGTGTGCTGATCGTCGCGTTCTTGCTGCTCAATCTCGTGCTTGGGTACCAGCTCTGGTCCAACATCCGGGAGGGCCGGGACGCCAGCACGGACGTGAATGATTTGCGCCCGGAGACGCAGGCGCTCATGAAGGAGAAGGGCATCAGGCTCGACGCGAGCATTCCATCGGATACGCCCGCGCTGAAGGATCTGACCTTCCGCGCGAAAACGAAGCTCGGCGGGGGCGAGCGCCACGAGCTGGAGACGCCCGTGGACAGCAAAGCGGTGTTTAACGAGAAGGAGCTGCTCGCGAGCCTGGGCGGCGTCATCCCGGATTTGAATAAATACGCGTTTGGCGAGAACCTCGACAGCGAGTTCGTGTTCTATCGGACGGTCGAGGGCCGGCCGATGTTCGACGTGAAGCTGGAGCTGTTCTACAGCAATTTGAAAATCACCGCGTACAAGCAGGACGTCATCGAGGTGCTGCCATCCGAGAAATCGACAGCGCAGGCCGTGCTGCCGGCGACCAAAGCACTGGCGACGCTCATCGAGAAACAGCTGCACGACGGCGCGGTCATCAAGGAGATCAAGCTGGGCTACCACGGGCAGATTTTCAACTCGGACGTGCAGGTGTCGGCGCCGACGTGGCGGGTGCTGCTGGAGGACGGCGGCCAGTTCTACATGAACGCCATCAGCGGCGAGGTCGTGACGGAATAACGGGCGAACGGTTCGGAAGAGCGGGTTCGAACGGCAAGAGGATGGACAGCGGGCAAGCAGCTCGGCCGGCGATGGGACCGGCGGGCCGGAGCGGGGAAAGGGCAGGTTAGGGGAACCTATGGGACTACGATTTACGGTATTGGGAAGCGGTTCGACGGGAAACGCGACGATCGTGCGGGGGCAGGATGCCACCGTGCTGGTCGACGCCGGGCTGAGCGTGAGGCGGCTCGAGGAATTGATGCGGGAGCAGGGCGTGGCCGGTCATGAGATCGATGCGGTCGTGGTGACGCACGAGCATTCCGACCATATTAAAGGGCTCGGGGCGTTCGCCCGCAAGTTCAACGTGCCGATCTACGCCAACGAGGCGACGTGGGGCGCGCTGGAGCGGCATGTCGGGCAGATCGGGAGCGAGCAGCGCGTCGTCGTCGAGACGGGCGAATGCGTTAATTTCGGTACGCTGCGGGCGACCTCCTACGCGATCTCGCACGACGCGGCGGAGCCGGTGGGCTACGTGTTCGAGGAGGACGGGCTGAAGCTCAGCCTCGCTACCGATCTGGGCTACGTGAGCGACAAGGTAAGGCGGATGATCGAAGATTCCGACGTGCTCGTACTGGAGTCGAACCACGACGTGAACATGCTGCGCATGGGACGGTATCCGTGGAACATCAAGCGGCGGATCTTAAGCGACGTCGGGCATCTGTCGAACGAAGCGGCCGGAGAAGCGCTGTGCCAGCTGATGACGGACCGGACGAAGCGGGTATACCTGGCGCATCTGAGCCTCGACCACAACCTGATTGACTTGGCCCGGATGACGGTGAATGAAGTGTTGGAGAACAACGGGCATTTCTTCAAGAAGGACGAGCATCCGCTCCGCGAGACGTACTATGACCGGCCTACGGCATGGGATGAAGTGAAGCGGAAATAAGCTCGTCCAGCTCGGCATCGAGCGAGCGCATCTTGCGCTCCAGCTCGTCCGGGGCGAAAATGCCTTTGTCGACCAGCAGCTCCGTCAGGGCGCCGATCGTGAGCAGGGCGCGGTAATGGTCTTCCTTGAGATCGGCCAGCTTGGCGGCGAGGTTGAGCTGCTCGAGCGCGGCGGACGCTTTGCACGGCATGGGCGGTTCCTCCTTCGGGGGCAAGAGATTGTAGAGCGAGACGTCATCTACTACTAGTGTAGTCCAATCTACCGATAACATTCCTAGATTCGCAAAATAATGATCTTGATGTCCCCGGGCGTCGGGAGGAGCGATTAGACATGAGCTTATTCGATGATGATTTCTATTCGACGCGCGTATCGCGGAGAGCGCGGGCGTCCTTTCTGGCCGGGAAGGCGGCGCCGTTCAAGCGCCGCCGCCTCCGGTGGACGCCGGCGAAGCTCGCCCTCGCCTCATCGGCCGCCGGTGCGGCCGTGGCCGTGCTCTTGTTCGGGCTCTTCGCGGGCTTCGACCGCGGAGACCATGTGGTGAGCGCCGTCGCCGGGGTCACGAAAGTCGGCATGAACGAGAGCGGGGACCCGCTGGAGAAGACGATCACGGCGGCGGCGAAGGTTCGGCCGGCGGTCGTGAGCATCATTAACGAGCAGGCGGTGCCGGCTGGCGCGGCGGGCGGCGGCTCGGGCGGATCCGGCGCCGGGGACGACGGTTCGGGGCTGGAGCAGGCGGCGCTCGGCTCCGGGTTTATTTTCGAGATCGTGAAGGGCAAGGCGCATATTCTGACGAACAACCACGTCATCGCCGACGCCGCGGCCGTGAAGGCCGTGATGAGCAATGGCGACACGCGCGAAGCGAAGATCATCGGCAAGGACGAGATCACGGACCTCGCCGTGCTCGAGATGGACGCGCGCGGCATCGACGCGGTGGCGAAGTTCGGGGAGTCGGACGACCTGCGCGCCGGACAGTGGGTCATGGCGATCGGCAATCCGCTGGGCTTAAGCGATTCGCTCTCCATGGGCATCGTGAGCAAGACGAAGCGGATCATTCCGGTCTCGCTCAGCCAGGACGGCAACTACGACTGGGAGCAGGAAGTCATCCAGATCGACGCGTCGATCAACCAGGGCAACAGCGGCGGTCCGCTGATCGATCTCGACGGCAACGTCGTCGGCATCAACAGCATGAAGATCGCCGATTACGGCGTCGAGGGCGTCGGCTTCGCGATCCCGTCGCATCAGGCGCTGCCGATCGTGGACAGCCTGCTGAAGTACGGCAAGGTGAAGCGGCCGTATCTGGGCGTGTACACGATGGACCTCGCGCAGTACTTGGCGCAATCGGCGGCCGCCGACGCCGCGGGCAGCAGCCCGGGCGACGGCAAGAGCAGTGATGGCGATAGCGGGGACGACGCGCAGGCGGGCGACGGCGACGGTGGCGGCCCGGCGGGCGGCCTCGAGCCGGGCGCGGACGGATCGTCGCCAGGCGCAGGCGGTGCGCTGCCGGGCGCGGGCGGCGGCGACAGCGGCACGATCACGGTGCCGCGCAGCGAGCTCCAGTTGCCGGACGGCGTCAAGGACGGCGTCATCGTCCTGCAAGCGGTCGGGCCGGCGCAGGCAGCAGGCCTCAAGCTGAACGATATCATCGTGAAGCTGGATAACCAGCCGGTCTCCAGCACGTTGGAGCTGCGGAAGTACCTATACGGGAAGAAGCGGATCGGCGATGCGATCGCGGTCACGTACTACCGCGACGGCAAGAAGGCGGCGACGACGTTAAAGCTCGAGGAAAAAACGGAAGACTAAGCGATACCGATCGCAACAGGCGAATCAGCTCGTGGCAGCGCCCGGAAGCGGGACCTGGCCTTACGGGCTGATTTTTTTGCGCCGATTGCGTACAATGGAGCTAACGGACCAGATTAGAGTTGGAGGACAAGCCTGTATGTATTGTGTATGCAAAGAGCACGTGGAGCTGGCGATCGACAAATTCGTGGACGAGTACGAGGATGCGCCGGACATCATGGACCTCGTGAAGACGAAGTTCGCGGAGTGGGAAGCGCCGGCGACGTGCGAGATGCCGCGGTGCGATCATATCGCGGAATACTTGGTGGTGTAACGATGCACATTCAAATCGCTGCCGTCGGCAAGTTGAAGGAGAAGTACCTCGCGCTCGGCATCGCCGAGTACGCGAAGCGGCTGGGCCCGTACGTGAAGCTGACGCTCACGGAGGTGCCGGACGAGCGGGCGCCCGAGACGATGAGCGCCGCCGAAGAAGCTCAGGTGCGCGAGCGCGAGGGCGAGCGGCTGCTCGCGCAGCTGAAGCCGGACGCGCATGTGATCGCGCTGGCGCTGGACGGGGAGCTCTGGTCGAGCGAGGACCTCGCCGGCCAGCTCGATTCGTTAGCCACGTATGGGCGGAGCCACGTGGCTTTTGTCATTGGCGGGAGCACCGGGCTCGCGCCCGCCGTCTTGAAGCGCGCCCAGCAGCGGCTGAGCTTCGGGCGGATGACTTTGCCGCATCAGCTCATGCGGCTGGTGCTGCTGGAGCAGGTGTACCGGGCGGTGAAGATTAATCGCGGGGAACCGTACCACAAGTAACGGCGAAAATTTTGAATTGAAGATCTATACGTTTGGGCTAAGTGCCAGCAAGTGTTTGAGGTTATCATCAATGAATTGATTATCGGCACTGTTGATGCCACGACCTGCAAAATGACCCCAGATCGAATGGATGGGCTTAAGAACCGCATTAGGCATTTGGTTAGCCTCGTATCTATTGTCGTCCGCTGTGCAGAAGAGATCCGTGCTCCCTGGCATGATGCAGGCTAGAGCGCTGATACTCTTAAGTGCCTTATGGAAATCTCCATTATAGGAGGAGTTAGCGCTAATATCTGCATGTTGTCCTGTCCATAACATGGCCAGGACATTGTGCGGATCCATCTTCATAAAGCTATCTTCCCATACGCCAGTCACAAACTCTTCCAAGGAGTCAAATCCTAGCGAACGATAAAGCTCCTCCCGGTAAAACGCATGAGACAATCCCCATCCCGCATAGACGCGGCCAACAGCCCGCAAGTTATCGGAAGTCAGCTCGTTCAGCCTGCTTGGATTGAAATCAACGGCAGACAGCAGCGAAGCTTTCAAGCTGTCCAGAACTACGAATGTATGAGGCCAAGGCTTGGCTATTCCCAAGAAAGGTGCAATGCGTTCCACCATATCCGGATAACTGGCTCCCCATTGATAGGCCTGAATCCCACCCATGGACCATCCAACGACTAGAGCAATTTTTTGGATGCCGAATTTTTCGGTCACCAGCCGATGCTGGAATTTTACGTTGTCATAGATGGTTACCTGCGGAAAATAAGCCCGGTCAAATGGCGGAGGCGTGTTGCTGGGAGATGAAGATAATCCGTTACCCATCAGATTTGGAACAATAATAAAATATTTCTCCGGGTCCAGAGCCATTCCGCTGCCAATCAACCATTCATTTTGAATGTGCTGATCGCCAAAGGCAGTGGGATAGACGATAACATTATCGTTCCGCTCATTTAATTTCCCGTAAGTCTTATAAGCGAGAAAAGCGCCGGGCAGCGTCACTCCTGATTGCAAGGCGACATTCCCCAAATCGAAAATTTCATAATCCATCTTGGAAGCACTCCCTTTTCAGTATGAAACCACACGTTCGCCGGACGTTCACCGGATGATTTCTTGTGCTAAGTATAAATCCGTGATAGTCTCAATAAAAGTGAATGAAATTAAATGTAGTCTTCAATAATTTTGAAGGTTAAGGAGAGTTATAGGATGGAGCTGCGCCAATTGAATACATTCCGCACGGTTGCAACAACCTTAAATTTCACTCGTGCGGCGGAAGTGCTTAATTACGTCCCCTCCAACGTAACGATGCAAATGAAAGCATTGGAGGCTGAGCTCGGTGTTCGTCTCTTTGATCGCCTGGGCAAGCAGCTTGTTCTTACGTCTGCGGGTAAGCGTTATTTAACTCATATCCAAGGCGTACTTGATAAATTGGACGAAGCCCGCAGCGACGTTCATAACGATGGAAATCTAAGCGGAACCCTAACGGTCAGCGCCAACGAGGTGATTTGTGCCTATCGGCTTCCGGCTGTCTTTCGGCAGTTTCGTTCGCAGTATCCGGGAGTTCGTCTAATTTTCCGCTCCGTTTCCAATCAAGAGCTCAAGCAAACCCTTTTTGAGGGAATGGCGGATGTCGTTTATATGTTGGATGAACCCATCCGCTCAAATGGTCTAGCCGTGGAATCGTTGGTGGAAGAGAATTTCCGCTTGTTCGCTGCACCGGACCACCCGCTAGCGAGACGAACGGTTCTGCAGCTGGAAGATTTTCATGGAGAAGTATTCCTGACGAATGAAAAGGGTTGTCCTTATCGAACCATGTTTGACCGGTCATTCGAAAAAGAGGGCATTGACAGTATTACATATTTAGAGTTTCAAAGTGCGGAAGCCATTAAACAATGCGCAATTTCGGGAATCGGTATTGCCTTTCTTCCTGAAATCGTAACAGCAGCCGAGGTTGAACGAGGAGAACTTGTTCCCCTTTCTTGGCAAATTCCGGACCTGCACGTGTATACACAGATGTTGTGGCATAAAGACAAGTGGCTTTCACCCATCATATTATCTTTCATAGAAGCAGCTAGGCATGTACTAAAGTAGGAAGAGGCACCTGTTCAGAAGGTGCCTTTTTGATTCGCCGTTCCCCGCGCTTTCCCCCATAAGGATGAAATCGGCATCTTGATCAATCGACCGGTCGTAGAAGTCCTTCATTTGAAAATAAACGCAATCGATCTATATTCCCTCGGCTGCAGCCATCTCGGCTTTTGCCGATAGACCCGTTAAGGAGAACCGTATCATAAGTAGGGCGAATAATCGCCCATAGGCGTGGCAAGTATTTTGTTACAATAACGGGTAGAAATGAAAATGAATTGAAAAATCGAAAGGATATCTTATGAAGAATTAATAATACCCTACCTTGTGAGCTGCCTTCGGTATTTTACCGGAGTCAGCTTGTTTAATTTCCGTTGTGATCGGCCATGGTTGTAAAAATGAATGTAAGCTTCCAGTTCAGATGGTGCCTTTGGCAATGCTGAAAGCTCAATCCATCGGGATTTATTCCGGTTGAAGGATTAGTATTTTATATATCAATATGATATATTATAATTATTAATATGACAGAACGATATATATTGAGGCACCCTCACATCCGTTAATGGTTCATCTTTGTTCGATTTCTCAAATAGGACTGCTCATAAACCGATTATTTTAAATTCTCTATAGAAAGGTGAGGTATATTTTGAAAATCCAAGGCGTCATTCTCGGAATTCTAAATTCAGGTCCTCATTCTGGATACGAAATCAAGCGTTATTTAGAAGAGCGGTTCTCCTTCTTCTTCGATGCCAGTTTCGGCACGATTTATCCAACCTTGAGGAAAATGGAGACGGAATATCTCATTACAAAAGAATCCGTGAAACAAGAAGGTAAACCGGATAAAAATATTTACAACATAACCGGTTCCGGAGTTGATCGCTTTCAAGAATATTTAAATGCGCCTTTGGAAAAGGAAGTGTCTAATTCTGATTTCCTAATGCGATTGTATTTCGGAGAGATGGCCACCAAAGAAACGATGGAGACGCTGCTCCGCCAAGCTTTGAAAGAAAATCAAGACCTGTATGACAAGCTGAATGAAAAATATGAGCAGTATGAAGGATCTCCGCACATATTCCAGAAGTCGTGTATAGAGCTAGGATTAATTCATTATGATTCGTTTATTCAAAAAATAAACAGCCTTTTAACAGTAGCTGAAAATATGGAATGATTATTTCGATTTTAGGGAGCGAACAAAACATGAGCGAACAATTATTCAAACTAGGTTTTTCGAACTTGGATCTTGAACAAAACGCCGTACCGCTAAAAACGCAAGGTCGTATTCCTTCCTGGTTAAACGGTACTTTGTTCCGAAATGGCCCGGCCAAATTCTCCGCGGATGAAAACGCGGGCTGGCATACGCATTGGTTCGATGGACTTGCCATGCTGCATAAATTTTCGTTTTGCGAGGGCAATGTGATTTACTCAAACCGTTATTTGCGATCGAACGCTTACTACTCGACGCTGGAAAAGGGACAATTTAATATCGGTTTTGGCTCGAAAGGCGGCACCAGTATCAAGTATGCCAACAATACGAATATTAACGTGGCTATTCTTGACGACCGGTTTGTGGCGCTAACCGAAAATCCTGGCATTATGGAATTCAATCCGGTTAATCTCGAAACCGTAGACGTATTCAATTTTGACGACAGTCTGGGCGGCCAGTTGACGACGGCGCATCCGCATTATGATCTGCAGACCGGACGTTACATCAACTTCACGACTGAATTCGGACGTGCGCATGCGTATAATGTATATTCGGTAGCTCCGCATAGCCGCAAGCGAGATTTGATTGCCTCGGTTCCGACGGATCGGCCAGCCTACATGCACAGCTTTGCAAACACGGAAAATTATGTCGTCATCACGGAATTTCCGCTCGTGATCGATCCTCGCGATTTGGCAAATGAACACAAAACGCTGATCGAAAACTTTACATGGAAGCCAGATCATGGAATGCTGTTCCGCGTTGTGCGCAAGTCAGATGGGGTCATTCTGAAAACATTCGAAGCCGAAGCTTTCTTCTCTTTCCATCACGTGAATGCTTTCGAGATCGACGGCGGTTTGGTTTTGGACATTTGCGCCCTGAAGGATGACAAAACGGTAAATCATTTGCAAGTCAGCAATTTGAAGGGGAAAACGGGCGAGCCTATTTTCGTTCAATTGCGCAGATATACGGTGAGGTTTGATTCGCGAAATGTTTCTTACGAAGCGATCTCTCCGGAATCCATCGAGCTTCCGACGATCAATTACGCCCGGTGCAGCGGCAAATCTTACCGCTATGCGTATGGAATTAGTACCAACAAGGAGCATTACGAGAATTACCCGAATCAATTGGCCAAAGCGGATGTGCAGAGCGGTACGACAACAATTTGGCGTCAAGACGGCTGCTATCCAGGTGAACCGATTTTTGTTCAACGACCGAATGCGAATGGCGAAGATGACGGTGTCTTATTATCGGTCATTCTGGACGGTCGCAATTCGCACTCCTTCTTGCTCGTTCTAGACGCGCAAACGTTCGAAGAACTGGGAAGAGCGGACGTCATTCACCATATTCCTTTTGGTTTTCACGGGATGTTCACTAGCGAGCAATATATGTAAAGAGCTGTAGACATCGAGGGTGAGTCAGTCATCAAAGCATCGTTAGAGGGATATGCTGAACCGTATCATAAATGACGGCGATTTTTACTGGAGAACGTCCAATATGGAGTTCTCCTTCACGTCATTTACAGGTGCTCGATCCACGACTTCCTAAAATCATCGTATCCGTGATCAGCGGAACGGATATTCTGAATGATCGCCGGAAGGGTTCGATTGAGCACGGGATGATACCGGAAAAGAATCAGGTGTTCGCTCCGCACATAGCTTTCAATTCGATTGATCCATCGCTCGCGTTTGGTTTTATCCGGTTCGATCTTATATCCTTCTAACATGCTGTCGATCGTCCGAAGATGCTCCTCGCTCAGAAACCTGCGATAGATGAGAGATTCATTATAGAAGCTGTCCAAGATGGATAAGTACGGATCGGCGGATGCGCTTTCCCCCATAAAGATGAAATCAGCATCTTGATCCATCGACCGGTCATAGAAGTCCTTCATTTGAAAATAAACGCAATCGACCGATATTCCCTCGGCAGCAGCCATCTCGGCAAACCAACGTGCCTCCTCTCTTTCCCTTGGAACATGATTCGCATATAGCGTCAGTCGCTCGCCCTCGTAACCTGATTGCGCAAGCAGCCGTTTCGCTTCGTCTTTGCTCTTTCTCGGCAGGCTCGATTTCCAGGGGATGAAACTCGAAGCCGCCACCAAAGATTCGCGTCCCAGATCGACCTGCATTTGATCCATATCCAGCAAATGATAGAGCGCTTCCCTGAACTTAAGTTGGCGAACGATCGGTGATTTCCGGAAATTGAATGCGAGATACCGATATTTATTCAAGACGTCCTCCTTCAGGAAGGCAGGGTCATGCGGAGCATGATCTTTGTTTAGATAGATCATTGCTTCTGAAGCTTCTTCGGAAGCCAGATATAGCTCCACTTCGTCGAGAAAAGGCCGTTCCAGGAAATACTGATCGAACGCCTGCAGAACAATCAGGGTATCTGATCGCTTTTTCAGCTGAAACGGGCCGGTGCCGATCCATTTGTGTTCTGCAAAAGGTTCGTCCTTAGGAAGAATGGATAAGTTGCAAGCGCAGAGATACCTCGGAAACAATAAATTCGGTCGGTTCAAGCGAAAGTGAACGACATACGGAGATAGGCACTCCATTTCCTGAATGTCCTGAACGAGCCACCGCATCGGCGCTTTTTCGCCTTGGAACCGCCGAAAGGTATAAACGACATCTTCGCTGGTTAAGGTGCGATGATGATGGAAGCGAACCCCTTTCCGCAGATAAAAGGTCCATGACGAATGGTTGTTATCCGATATCCAGCGATAAGCCAGATGGGGACGGACTTCCTCTGTTATTGGATCGTATACGGCCAATGTATCTCCAAGCTGTTGAATACAATAATGTTCGAGTGAGATGGATGCCACCAATGGATCAAGCGTCGACACTTTATTCATCACAACCGTACGCAAAACATCCTTCTCATGATCGGGAGAATGCAGTCCGAATAAATGCTGCACCTCTTTCGACACTTCGGCGATCCATGATTTCGGAACCGAAAGTTGTAAAAATCGAATAATGTCTTCCAGTTGATCATTGTTGACGCATGCTAGCACAGCTTGCTCCACTTCATCCTGAAAAGATCGCGCGAATGTAAGACGCGAAAGATTTCCCCTTCCGATACCTGGATCGTAACGAAATCGTCCTTCTTGTTCATATTTTTTTAGTTTTCGCTTCACGTTTTTTCGGTCGCAAAACCAGATGCTTTCGAGCTCGAGAAGTTTGAATTCCACTCGTTTCTCTACTTCTCGTTCGTACAAGAAAGCCCGCATTTCATAATAGGAAAAGTCTCTCATGACCATCCCTCCACATAAAAGGGGTCGATTATTCGCGAATCATACCATTTTTACCCCCTTTTGACCAGCGTATAATTGTGAGCAAAGGAGGGGCTTGCATATGTATAAATCTTTGCATCCGAACATTCGATTGAGGCTTTACGTCACGTTTCTAAGCCGATTAAGCGGCTCGATGATATTCCCGTTTATTGCGATTTATTTTTCTCGGGAGTTGGGAACGGCTGTTGCGGGAGGTATAGTGATGGCCCAAGTAGCTGTCGAATTGCTCGCTAGTTTTGCTGGAGGATATTGGGCAGACCGGATTGGCAGAAAACCCCTGCTTGTCATCGGTGAGTGTTTGAACACCTTTGCTTTTCTAGGGATGCTTTTGGCGAACTCACTCTGGTGGTCTTCTGCTTGGGTCACTTTCGCCATGCTCTTGCTCATCGGCATCGCAACAGGACTGATAAATCCAGCCGCAGATGCCATGCTGATTGACGTGAGTACCAAGGAAACACGGACCTACATGTATTCCATCAACTACTGGACACGCAACATCTCGCTCATGCTCGGACTCATGGTTGGCGGATGGTTTTTTCAGAACCATCTTTTCGGGCTGCTGTTCGTCCTCTTTAGTATGTCCCTATTTACGCTGACAATTACCCTGCTGTATATCAGGGAAACGTATGATCGTCAGCATCCCGTCACCGTACCCGCTTCTAACGGATTGCATGCCGTGCTGAGCAGTTATCGGGCGGTTGTTCGCGATATTCCGTTTGTCTGGTTTACGCTGGGAGGGATTGCAATTTACGCACTTGAGTTTCAGCGCGTCAATTTCATTTCCATCCGAATGGAGCATGAAATCGCCGCGCGTACCGTCCGATTGTTCGATTTTCCTCCGTTTATATTGGATGGCGTAAAGTTAATGAGCCTGCTAACCGTCGAAAATACGCTGCTGATCGTTTTGTTCGTATCCACCGCGGCCAAGCTCATTCGCAATCGTTCTGAACAGCCTGTCATGTACGCCGGATTCACTCTCTTCGGTCTCGGTTATGCCTATCTCGCCTTCTCCAATCAAATTGTGGGATTGTTCCTTGCCGTGATCGTATTGACGATCGGAGAACTGTTGTACGTTCCGACACGCCAAACGATGCTGGCGAGCATCGTGGACGAATCGAAACGCGGGTCCTATATGGCTTTCAACGGCCTTGTCGTACAAGCCGGGAAAATGTTCGGAGCCTTGGGCATCTTCGTGGGAGGATGGGTCAGCAATATCGGAATGGGCTTGCTCTATTTGCTTTTTGCAATCATGGCGATCGGCTTATCAAGACTGGGCTGCGTCAAATGGAATCGCCAAACAAAAGCAATGAAGATGCCTGCATCTATTATAAAGTCATGATAGCCTGACAACCGGCGAGACAAACGTTACAGGCACATACTTAGATAGTAAGGTGCAAGCGGTATGAAGATTTCAACCGGAGATGAAAACCATCATGATTCTCGTCTATTACCTCGTTACCTCAATCGGAGCGCTGCTGTTGGGCTTTGTTCAGCCCGCGCTTGGCGTACCCGAGGTGCCGTGCTAATCGCAGGCACGTTTGCCGCTGACTGGCTGTGGTACGCAGTCACCGGCCATTCGGTCGCCTATACTTCTCCTGCTTCCTTCCCGCATCCATTCTGGATCATTGTGGTCGCCCAATTTATAGGAGCGGCGGGAGAAGAGGTGGGTTGGCGCTGCTTCCTGCAACCGACGCTTCAGAGCCGAATCGGCACCTTCCCGGCCTCCATCGTCGTGGGCATTGCGTGGGGCGTCTGGCATATCGGCGTTTTCGCCGAAGGTTGGGTTTATGCGTCGCTGTTCATTCTATTCGCCGTCTCCCTCTCTGTCATATTCGGCGAACTGTTAAGCGATGCTAGAGGCGGGAGGCTCTTGCTGGCCACTTCGTGCCATGCCCTGTTTAACCTAGGCATGCTCCTCTGGTTCAACGAGGAGGACGGCAGCCGCTTGGCGATGGGCACATTGGCCTCGGCATGCACGATCGCCGCCGTCATCGTTATGGTGATCGTACGCGGGAAGTGGGCCGGGACCAGTGCTGTCCATCTACCGACTAAATCGGCGAGATAACCGTGATCAACTGAGGGTAACTAAAGACAGCGCGGAGAACTTTATCACAAGTAACGGTGAAAATATTTGCAGGAGGAGCATGGCGGCGTATGTGCTTTAGCTAAACACTGCGAGTGGCAAGTTTTTGGACAATGTATTAAGGGCAGGGATCTGAAGTGCGGTAACGAATAATGAATGGCATCCCCCCTGCAATAGTTGAACTTGACGAGTCGGATGCCTCGAAATATATCCTGCTACTCTAAGAGAGAAAGGAGGTCATTGGATGAATATGCTCGAGAGCTTTAATAGTGCGTTAGACTATATCGAACGGAATCTGGAGAATGAGATCGACGAAAATGAGCTGGCGAAACGTGCTCACTGTTCTGTTTATCATTTTAAAAGAATGTTTTCCTACTTGGCGGATATTTCGCTTCATGAATATATTCGTCGTAGACGTCTAACGCTTGCGGCGCTTGAGTTGCAGAACAGCCCAGTCAAGGTGATTGATGTCGCCATGAAATATGGATACTACTCGCCTGATGCATTTACGCGTGCTTTTCAAGTCCAACATGGAGTTACGCCAACAGAACTGAGGATATCGAACCAGTCACTGAAAGTATATCCTCCAATGACCTTTCGATTATCTATTGGAGGTGGCGAACCGATGATGTTCAGAATTGAAAACAAGGATGAATTCCAAGTGATCGGAATAACCAATCGGGTTACACCGATTGAAATGGGCGAACATCCTGGCGTCGAGCAAGTTTGGAGGTCTACGGATCACGACACGTATGCCGAATTGAAATCGATTAATAACGTAGAGCCATTCGGTATTCTTCATGTGAACGTAGGCGAAGAGTTTGGAAACAGAAAGGCTGATTATAATTACTATCTAGCCGTAGCCTCGACGGAAGTAAGTCCAGACAAATTTTCTAGGTTAGTCATACCGGCGATGACCTGGGTCGTTGTTGATACGAAAGTTCCTTGGGAACCGGGAAAATGGAAGCAAATCTACGGAGAATGGTTTCCTACCTCAGGGTATGAACAGGTTGAAGGACCAACAATACAAGTGGGGCCCGAGATCCAAATAGGCGTGGAAAAGCAGCTTCTCACAGAAGAAGTTGGAGTAGAGTTCTGGATACCTATTAAGAAGGCACGGTAGATCAAACAGATCATACTCTTGACATTAGGGCCATCCGATACCGGGTGGCCTTAAAACTTGCCGCTACAGACGGTGCGGAGAACCTTATCACAAGTCATGCATCAAAGAAGTGGCAAAGAACTCAATAAAAAGCATCATTTTTTGATACATTTAAAAGATACAATCAAACTTGTAAGAAATAGAGCATCGGAGGAGATAATAATATGTCTAACTACTCTATCAGAGCAATCCTCAAAAACGACAAAATGACGGGTACGGAACAAACCACGAAAGGAGAAACGCTTCCTCGGGGAATAGCGATTGCTTATTGGGTTGCGACGGCGCTGCTTGCTTTTGTAGTGGGGAGCGGAGGAATCGGGGATATCACCCATCAATGGGGGACGATCGAGACGGAGGAGATATTGGGGTATCCTTCGTACTTTCTGACCGTGATCGGGATTTGGAAGGTGCTAGGGGCGATCGCCGTTCTAGTACCGGGTTTTCCGCGAATGAAAGAATGGGCATACGCAGGTATTTTCTTTGAAATGACGGGCGCTGCCGCATCGCATGCATTCGCGGGAGACTATGGGGCTTATTCATACCATATGCTCACCACCATTGGTTTTGCAGTCCTGACGATCGTTTCGTGGGCATTGCGTCCGAACAGCCGCAAACTTTAAGTTCGATGAAGAATATCGCCAAAGGAGAGATGGAAGTGTCCTATACAGTTGATTTCAAAAAGGTGTCTACGGTTGGTTTAGAGTCTTCCCCCGTAGCAGATGCGCTTGCGGGTTTACGCGCGAATGAAGCTCGTTACTTCATGAACAAATACAAGCAGGAATTTACGGTTGTACCCGCTAGCGAAAGCAAGGAGACGCTGGATTATGTGAATCGCATTTTGAAAGAAGAACGCGGCATTGAGTTCGCAGCCATGCCGTTGCAAACGGCGCGTCTTCAAGTGGAGAATATCGACTGGACCTTCGTCTTTTATGAGGATGGTCTAGGGGTCAACGTCCTGTATACGGTGGATGACGCTAAGAAGCGGGCCGTAGGGTTTAAGCTGTCCGAGGGAATGGAAGTACCTAAGGAGCTGGAAGAGAAGAAGTTCAAGTTTGCTAGACAGAAGTCTAGCCTAGCGGGGACGATTCGCGGCACGTTTTTTGTCATTAAAGGCGAATATTAAGGTAATCGGCCAAATCTAAAGGGGGCTGCCGCGGGCAGCTCCTTTCGTCACTTCGTCGTTATGACCGTTAAGTTTAGTTCACGTTCATGCGCTTCCAGTTTGTTTTTCTCATCCTGTACGGGTTGGGTTTCTCAACTATAAAGACATTCTTGAATGCTTTTCTTTCGAGGTGGGAGAGGGTATCCCGTGTTCCAGGTAATTTGGAACAGAGTAATGATTGGAACGTATACAAGACAGATGCGATGCTAATAAGTAGGGGAGTTTAATGGAAATTAAAGAAATAGCTATTGTTGGTGGAGGAACTATATGTTTTATAATAGCGGGATTATTAATTAATCGAGCTGCAAACGGGGACCATGTAAGGTTATTAAAGTGGTCCATTACTACGAGTTATGTACTTCTAATTCTTAGTATTACATTTAGTCTATACAACGATCATCATATTGATAGTTCGTTTGATTTTTATCTATTCGGTGTTTACGACACCAAAACATTCATTAAGGACTATTTTTTCGTAGCATACAATTTGTTCTTCATTATGTTACAAGTGTTTATGAAAATGATTGTCCGCTGGAGAGGTGTTAATAATATAACAGTAGAGCAAAAGGTTAATATGTTAATTACAGTCTCTATTGTGGTTAATCCTATATTACAAATCGGATTCATCGGTTCTGTATTTAATTACTGGTGACTGAAATAATATTAGTTGACCGTCTGCTTTTATGGGGCGGTTTTCATTTGCTCAAAAATCAGCTTCAAACAGTGACAGCAAGATGACGATCTGCAGCTCTCTTAAAATTAAAAGACCCTTGAAAAAGGGTCTTCGTGCCGAGTAACCAATTTATCGTTGAATCGCATAGCGCAGTTGGACGATGCCGCCGCCGAGGGGCTGGCAGTTCAGCAGCTCCACATGCTTATATAAGTAGTTATCGTTGTCGAGTAGAAGATTCAGCCCCTTGCCTTCCATCACGGGCGCCACATTGAAAATCACTTCGTCTATAAGATTTTGGCTGAGGAATGAATTGTGGATATCCGCGCCACCGCTAATGAGAGCGGTTTGATGGCCTTTTTGCCGCAGGTGGTTCAAGGCTTCCTCTGGCGATCTGACAACCGTTACGCCCGGAATATCCATATCCGAGGCGTTCTTAGAAACGACGACGATGTCGACTTGGCCAAAGGGACCTGGACCGCCGTTGCCGCGCATACCTTCGAACGTGCGGCGCCCGACAATGAAATTTCCTGCAGCTTTCGCGTGTGTCGCGAAGTCGTGCAACGCTTCTTTCTTCGGCGGGTTATCTGGACCGGATTGCGCATAATTGCCATTGGCTGTTAAGGTTGCCCATAAAATGGTTTTCATAATAAAACGCCTCCTCTAATTCTCTTCCGTATTCTTCGAATTGCTGCAACTACCCGGTCCGGACGATCTTCTTGCACGTAGTGCGAGGCATCTTCCAGAATCTCGGTTTCGTTTAACGGCAAGTATCTTTGCCATTTGGCCATCTGTTCGATCGGGAAGCCTGCGCTGTCTTTCATTCCCCACAAGATTTGAGCGGGCACATCGGATAAATTCGACAACTTCGATTCAATGTCGGCAAGCCACTTTCGTGCCTTGCGGATCTGCCTTGGAAATACCCATGTCGGTATCCTGGACTTCGGAGTCGGAAACGGGTCGGTATAGGCTTTTCTCAAGCTATCCGTGACTTTCTCGGCATGGTGTATGCCGTGCGGAACAATGATTTTGGCGAAGAAGTTGCGCCGTGTTTGAAGCCAGCGGCCGATTGGCCATCCTCCCATAGCGAGTGAAAACAATCTCATCGGCATAATTTCAGCAGGCCAGGCCCAAGTATTCATCACGACGATGCCGTGCAAGTTATTCCGATGCTGAACCGCGTAGTTCAGCCCGATCGGGCCTCCCCAATCCTGAACGACTAGAATGACATCCTTTAAATTCAGATGTTGAATGAGATCATAAACGGCTTTCGATTGCTCCTGTGGGGTAAACCGATAGCCTTCAGGTGCCTTCGACATCCCGAACCCGGGGTAATCGGGAGCGATCAGACGGAATTCCGTACGAAGCTCCTTGATTACGTTTCGATAAAGATAGGACCACGTAGGGTTGCCGTGCAGGAGAAGAACAGTCGGCCCTTGCCCTTCATCGACGTAGTGAATGTGTCCGTCGCGGTAAGGCATCCAGCGGTCGTTAAACGGATACTCCGCTGTGTCCAATTCAAACGATCTGATCATGCTGTGCCCTCCTTCCTTGGCCTATTGGGATCATTTCCCTTTGTTTGATTTACATCATAATTGGTATGTGGTACTTTTGAAAAGTAGTTACATTTACGTGCAATAGTTTCAAAAAATGAACTATGGAGTGATTACGATGATCGATCGATCATGTCCCGGTGTCGTTGAGCCAATTTTGGAGCTTCTGGATGGCAAATGGACGCTTCTGCTCTTATTCGAATTGTTGAACGGAACCAAGCGATTCGGGGAACTGCGCCGCAAGCTGCAGCCGATAAGTCCGAAAACGTTGACAGACCGCTTGCGGCTGTTGGAGGAGAAAGGACTCGTCACGCGTACGCTTTATCCTGGCGTGCCATTGCATGTCGAATATGAATTTACCGAGAGTGGGAAGGCGCTGCAATCGATTTTCGAAGCGATGTGGAACTGGACGCAGGAGCATGGTGCTCACCTGAAAAGAGAGGCGAATGATAGCGGTCAAGGGGCATAGACGGTGATCAGATCTAAGGCCATCCCAAGGTGACCTGCGAGCCGACGGAACAAGGCATATCTGCCATGCAGAGCATTAATACAACGATTCTGCAATCGTCCTTTATGGTGGTCTTCATGGGCACAACTGCCTTAAGTGTTGTTTTGGGGATCGTTTCATTTATTAAATTGGGCAAAACTAGCGCGTTATACGTGATTGCAGGAAGCCTGCTCATCTTTGTCGGAGTGTTCCTGGTGACAGCTCAATGTACCGCTCAACGATGTTTTAGCCGCCGTTACCTCCGGGAGTCCGGAGGGGGCACAAGCGTGGAAGGAATATTTGGACAGTTGGATGCCGTGGAATCATGTGCGGACGATTGCTTCTATCGGGGCACTGATTTTCTTTATCGTCGCAATTCGCAGGATATGATAATTTTGGTCTAGGAATGGGAATCGTCATGCTCATCTTCACCGTAAAGGACGCCCAATGGCGTCCTTTATTTCGCTCTATAGCTGTTACGGGGAACCGTAGGAACATTGAAGACGGGGGAACTGGTCGCTCCCGAAGACAATCCGGTCGCCTGGACGGCCCACTCCGACCTGGCCGAAGCCGCGGCGGCGGTCTTATGCGGGCAGGAGATAGACGGCATGACCCCTAATCTCACGGCATCCGAAGCGATCGACATGGCAGGGATCGCGGCAATCGCTTCCGAGATCTTGGGGAGGACGATCCGCCGGATCGTGGTGTCGGACGAAGCGTTTCGGGACCGCATGCGGTCTCAAGGTGTACCGGAAGCTAGCGTAAAGATGCGGGTGGGGATGTTCCTGGCAAGCGGTCGAGGCGATTTCGCGCAAGTCGATCCTACGCTAGCCCAATTGATCAGCTGTCCTCCGCTGAGTATAAGGGAAGTGCTGAAGAATTCAATTAAATAACCAAGTGACAACCTATTGTTTATGGGGTTTTCCGAACGAAGAAATTTATAAGAACGGATTGGCGTGTTCATGCCGGAGCCGAACAAATGGAAATGTCAGAAGCCGACTGTAATTAGCAGTCGGCTTCTGGTGGTTTCCAATGCGGCGAGCGGATAGTTAAACAAAACCTTCAAGAACCACCTTACCAATCGTCTTATTGCTCTCCAATAGCTTGTGAGCTTGACGAAGGTTCTCTGCCGAGATCGGTCCAAGTAGTTGGGAAAGCGTTGTCTTCAACTTTTGCTGGTCTACGGCATCCGCGACCCGATTGAGCAGCCGATGCTGCTCGATCATATCATCGGTTTCGTAAATCGCGCGCGTGAACATAAACTCCCACACGAAGGTAGCGCTTTTGCGCTTGAGCAGGGTTAGCTTGAGCGGAGAAACCGGATCATCAATCGCACATACGATTCCTTGTGGTGCGACGGCTTCACAGATGCCCTCCCAGTGCTTTTCCAAAGCATTCAGGCAAAAAATGTACGGAACGCTTGGAAACCCAATGGCCTCAAGCTGCGGAAGAAGCGGCTCATGGTGATTGATCGTATAGTCCGCGCCCATGGATGTAACCCAATCCACCGTTTCCGGCCTTGATGCCGTACCGATGACCGTAAGTCCTGCTTGTTTCGCAAGCTGGATGGCAATGGATCCTACGCCTCCGGCAGCCCCGATAATAAGAATTGACTTTCCCTCGTTTACGCTTGGATCTTGGGAGATGAACATACGGTCATACAAGGCCTCCCAAGCTGTAATAGAAGTCAAAGGAAGAGCGGCCGCTTCCGCGAAATTCAACGAGGTCGGCTTACGCCCGACGATTCGTTCATCGACGAGATGGTATTCGCTGTTTCCGCCTTGCCTTACCAGGCTGCCCGCATAAAAAACTTCATCCCCGGGACGGAACAACGAGCAATCCGGGCCTACCTCCTCAATAATGCCTGCTACATCCCAACCTAGAATTTTAGGGGCAGCCTCAACCCTGTCTTTAGGAGCCCGCACCTTGACGTCAACCGGGTTAACCGAGATGGCGACAACTTTAACTAAGATGTCACGGCCTGTTGCTTGGGGCTTGTCGATCACGATATCAACCAGACTTGCCGGGTTGTCTATGGGGAGGTATTGTGTTAGTCCTATTGCTTTCATGGTATTCATCATCAACGACTCCTTTCCCCGCTAGTATAACATTTTCGAGTATGGACTAAAACAAGGCTGCCGGGACACCGAAGACGGTCGGCTCGAACGAAAATCCGAGTCTCGACTCCGAATTTCGCATTTCCATGTCGACAGGAATAGAATACGACTTAAACCATGGTTATCGTCAAGCCGTCTCATGTATAATAAACCGTGCAGCAGCTGCTCGTGTTTCCCAGTTCATGGCATGGTTATGATTGTTCATCTGAGGTGCTGTGCGATGAATAGCGCAGCACGGTCCAGGGCTTGATCGGCCTCATCGAGAATACCTGTGAACGCCTGGAAAACATGAGGGACGTCGGCGGTAATGTCGAGGATGACATCCACGCCTGCTGCCCGCGCTCGGTCGGCGAACTGCGTGGAGTCGTCAAGGAGCAGCTCGCTGGTTCCGACCTGCAGCAGGACCGGGGGAAAACCGGCAAGATCGGCGAACCTGGCGGGGCTCACGAGTGCATGCTTCGGATCCTGACCGGCGAGATACATCTCGTCCGTCCATGCAAAGCCCTCACGGGTGAAGAACGGATCGATCCCCATGTTGCTATCCACGCTAGCTCCGAAGTGCGTCTTATCGAGCCCAGGCGAGAACGCCACTACCGCTGCCGGCATCGGCAGACCTGCATCCCGTGCCATCAGGCAAGTCGAGACCGCAATACCGCCACCAGCAGAGTCTCCGGCAAACGCAATGGACGCCGCCTGGGCGCCATGGTCTAAAAGCTCCCGATAGGCCGCGAGAGCATCCTCAAGTGCCGCAGGGAACGGATGCTCTGGAGCCAGGCGATAATCGAGCGAGACGGACCGGATATGGGTCCTGTCGACCAGGTTTGCCGTAAGGGACATGGCCGTATAGGGGGAACCCATTATATACGAGCCGCCATGGAAATAAAGAATGATCCCCGGGCGGGCATCCTGTTCGGGGTCAACGGTCACGCCGGGCCGATTACCGAGGGTTGTCGGCGTGGTGCGCACGCTACCGGGGTCACCTTAGTGTTGAGTTACGTTGATTTAGCAGCGTTTTACAAGGCGCGTAATTTGTTGCTATAATGACAGATACTTAACATGAAAAGGATTGTGGGAGGTACAAATGTCTAGTTTGCCGTATTGCCCGAAGTGCGGGTCCGCCTATACCTACGAAGATGGGCTTATGCTCGTATGTCCAGAATGTGCCCACGAATGGGCAGCGGGATCCGAAAATGACCCCGGCGACGAACAGATTGTAAAGGATGCAAACGGCAACGTCCTGAGCGATGGGGACACCGTAACCATCATTAAAGATCTGAAAGTCAAAGGAAGCTCATTGACGTTGAAGATCGGCACCAAGGTGAAAAATATTCGATTGGTCGACAGCGATCATAATATCGATTGCAAAATAGACGGGTTTGGCGCAATGAAGCTGAAGTCGGAATTTGTCAAGAAAAGCTAGCGTCTAAGAAGGGCCATCCCGCGAGCCACAAGGGATGGCCCTTAATCTTGCCGTTATAGCCGGCACGGTGAACCGTATCCATAAATAAAGCGAAGTCAAAACACCAGAGCACCCTCGTTTGGAGTGTCTCTGGTGTTAGTCCGCGTTTAACGCACGCTCCAAACGCGCCGCCGTCTCTTTGGATGCGGAGAACAGCATGATTTTATGATCGGGATTGCCAAGCGGCTGCAGGGCGACATGTTCGAATTCCATCTCGCCGATACGGGGATCGAACCTCTGCTTGTGGCGATCCGTTACGATCTGAACGTTATGTAACGGCCATAGCTCGCAGAACAGCGGGCTGTTCTGCGAGAACTCTTCAATTAATGCGCTGAATCTCGCATCATTGGGGAAGTGCGCGTAATCCGCGCGGAACTGCGCAATCATGACTTGCATGCCGTCCTCCCAGTCCTCGGTCTCCAGCCATACACGGGCACCAGACAACAGATGCCGCATCCAATTGATGCGTCCCTCCTCTAGGCAATCGGAGAAAGGCGGCAGATGGAAGACGAACGCAGCCGCTTGGTTCCACAGCTGCAAATCCCAATAGCGATCCATTATAAAAGCGGGATGCGGTTCAAGCGCCGCGATCATCCGTTCCAAGCCTACAGGCAACGGCTGAGGATCGACCCGCTCCTGATCAGCCGGTCTTGCGAGAAGAAGCAGATGCTGGCGTTCATCTGCATTAAGCTGCAACGCGGTGGCGATATGATTCAATACATCCTCTGAAGGGTTGACGTTTCTGCCTTGCTCGAGCGAAGTATACCAAGACGTTCCAATGTGGGCCAGCTGCGCAACTTCTTCCCTTCGGAGACCTCGCGTCCGCCGCCGTCCATGGGATACCAAGCCTACATCATCTGGTGACAGACGCGCTCTGCGGAGCCGCAAAAATTCACCGAGCAGCTTTCTTGAAGTGGATTCATCCATGCAAGCGGCCTCCTTAAACTGATACTTCCAATCCTACGATAAACGAAGGAAGGAAGCCACGCTTCTCTTCGATTATACTGCCCATGTAACGTCTAAAAAAGTAGGAGGCTGTTCGAGGATGAACGTATTTGTTACAGGATCCACTGGGAAGGTAGGAAGCCGCTTCGTGCCGCGCTTGCTGCTTCGCGGTCATCACGTCAAGGTGTTGGTCAGAGAGGCGGCCAAGGCGGACGGGCTCCGCAGCCAAGGGGCCGAAGTCATCGAGGGTGATCTGTTGAGTCCGGTTTCGTATAGGGATGCGCTAGCCGGCATAGATGCCGTGGTTCACCTGGCGGCGCAGTTCCGCGGCGTAGACGAAGCGACCACGCGAGCCGCGAACATCGACGGCAGCATCGCGCTGGGCCGCGCCGCTTTACAGGCAGGCGTGCCGAGGTTTGTTTTCTCCAGCACCAACCGTGTGTACGGCTCCGGCCGTCGCTCACGGCCCAATCGCGAAGATGACGAGCTTAAGCCCGCCTTTGCGTATCCGCAATCCAAAGCGGAGGCAGAGGCGGCACTGTTGAGGCTGCATCGCGAAGAAGGATTGGGACTGCGCATTATCCGGCTTCCGTTCGTCTATGGCGAGCAAGACCCTCATATCGAAGAGATTATTCCACATTTGCGTAATTGGCATCCAGCCAAACGATTCCATATGGCGCATCACGCCGATGTTGGGCAATCGCTGATGCTCGCGGTCTCCGCAAACGGCATTGACGGCCGAATTTACAATGTCGCCGATGACGCGCCGATCTCTGTTGCCGAGCTGCTTCAGCTTCATCACAGTGACAGCACAGCGGAAGCGCTCCAGCAAGAAGTTGACCACTGGGACATGATCGTCGATACGACACGTATACGTAACGAGCTACATTACCGGCCGATTTACCCGTCCTTCTACACGGCCAGGGATGCAGGTGCTATCTGAGGCTTCCGTATTTACTATAACCGTGACCACCTCGACCACCTCGTCCACCATCGACTCCAGCGTGCGGGTTTGAGCCTCCCGGCTCCACTGCAGAGCTGACCCGAATAGCCCCCAACTGGCCACCAGGGCCGTAGTGTCCGGCTTTTGCTGCGAGCCGCTCCGTGCAGGTTCCGATGGCAGCCATCGGAGCAGGAGACGATACAGTTCCTTCTGCATGGCGTTCTCGAGCAGCGGTTCGAATTGTTTGTCTCCCGGCGTGAGGTACTGGCGGAATCGGACGAGAAATCGGAAGACGGTCCGAACCAGGACATGCAGATTGTCCGGACTGAAGGGGGCATCATCCGGCAGGTTTTTACTAAGAATGAGTTGAAACTTCTCCGTCATCCAATAAGCGAGAAACGCGAATTTGTCTTCAAAATGGGCATAGAAGGTTGCGCGGTTGACGGCCGCTCGGTTCGCAATGTCGTGAACGGTTATGGAATAGAGGTTTCGCTTCTCGTCGAGCAGCTCGTTAAAGGCTTGAATGAATAACTGACGGGTTCTCTTGACGCGGGGATCGCTTGGATTTACCGGCATGCTGCACCACGCTTTCTTCGGATCTCAAAAACAGACAAAACGGCGATTGTGTCGGGAACGCAACGAAACCGGCCTTTTGCTGATTGTTGGCCGGGCTCGGGCCCTTTATCGTTGACGTATGCGATCTATGGTTACACAAATCCGTATCGTTCGCAAACGTTGTACAGAGAAGAAAGGGTGAGCATAACATGATTATCGTGACTGGAGCGAATGGGAAGTTAGGCAGGGGCGTGGTCGAGCAGCTGCTTACGCGCATCCCGGCTGAGCAGATTGGCGTCAGTGTTCGGGATGTGCGACAGGCGCAGGATCTAGCGGAGCGGGGCGTACGTGTGCGTTATGGCGATTTCGCGAACGCGGAGAGCTTGCTGAATGCATTTGAAGGTGCCTCGCAGGTGCTCCTGGTTTCCACCGGTATTTTGGGAGAGGCGGGGATCCGTCAGCACCAGACCGCGATTGACAGCGCGAAGACATCCGGCGCCGGACGGGTGCTCTACACGAGTCATTTGGGCGTTTCTCCGACGTCGTATTTTCCGCCTATGGTTCATCATGCCGCGACGGAAGATCTGCTTGCAGCGTCGGGTGTGCGCTACACGTCGCTTCGGAACGGCTTTTACGCCTCCTCCTTGGTCGGATTAATCGGCGACGCCGTCAATACGGGCGAGTTGATCGTTCCCGAGGACGGTCCGATTGCCTGGACCGCGCACTCGGATTTGGCTCAAGCGACCGCAGCGATCGTAACCGGGAAGCACGGGGAGGGTCCATTCCCGAATCTAACGGCCACTGAAGCGATCGACATGGAGGGGGTTGCGGCGATGGCATCGGATATTGCCGGCCGGCCTATCGAGCGAAGAGTCGTAACGGATGAAGCGTATCGGGCGCATCTGACTGCCCAAGGCTTTCCGGAGATGCGCATCGCGATCACCTTGGGGTTATTCCGTGCCAGCCGGCACGGGGACTTCGCGCAAGCGGGTAACGCTTTAGCCGACCTGATCGGACGGCCTCCGTTGACGCTCAGAGAATGTTTAAGCGCGTCTTTGCCGCTGTAGACACGCGATGAGACTGGTTTGATTCACGTAAGGAAATTCGCGTAAGGAGAGGGCCATCCTGCCTAGGGTGGCCCTAACTCGAGCTTATGACCTGCCGGGAACCTCAGCTTCGCTGCCCTCTTTCCTCATGATTCAGCAGCCATTCTTTGCTGTAACCGAAAATCAGGCCTCTATTTTTATTTGCCGGAGTTCATTGCAATTGAAGTGAACAAGAGACAAAATAAGATAGTAAATAGCTGATGTACGGTTGGTGACGATGATGATAACAGAATCAAGAACGACCTATATTTATAACTCCCACCAAAAATGCCTGGCGCATCACTTGGATCCGAATGATCTGCCGGCCTCTAAAGAAAAATTGCCGGATCGCGTGGTGGAGCAAAAGAAGCGGGCCTTGGATGTTACGATTGCTGCGGCAAGAAAATTTATGACGCGGTTAATCTCCGATTTGGATGGGACGGCTGTTTTGATCTGTATCACGGATCACGAAGGGTATATTTTGGAAATGTACGGCGATGAAGAGATTAAATGGCAAATCGAATCCTTGGGTCTGTGCCCCGGAGTCCGATTAGAGGAAGAGAAGGTCGGAACGAATAGCATTGAAATGGCCTTGCGAATGGGACGATCCGCCCAGCTCATCGGACCCGATCATTTCTTTCGGTGTTTGCATGAAACGGCTTGTTTCTCCGTACCCTTTCATTCGGCCGGCAGGATAAGCGGTACGATCTCGATGATGATGGCCGCTCATCATGTAAGTCCCTACCATCTAGCCTTGCTCCAGTCGGTTGTCGATTCCATCGACCGAGAGGTAACGGCCAAGAAGCAGAATAAGAAATTATTAGTCCTGAATCAGGTGCTCATGGAGAACAGTCGAAACGGGGTTATTCTGACCGATGAGGAAGGAAACATCGTCGAAATCAATCCTTATGCCGAGAACGTATTATCCAGCAATAAGGGCGAACTGTGCAATCGTCATATTACGGAAGTAGCGGTTATCGGAGAATACATGGGCAGCGTGCTGCGAGGCAGTCAGAAATATGAAGACATCGAGATCACGCTATCGAACAAAACGTTTTTATTCGACTCCTTTCCCATTCATGATGAATTCAACCAAATCATCGGCGTATTCGGCCAGTTTCGGGATATTACGGACAGACTGGTTCTAAAGAGACAACTCATGCTAAGCGAGAAATTGTCGGCCATCGGGAAAATCAGTGCAGGGCTTGCCCATGAGATTCGCAATCCGCTGACGTCCATCATGGGATTACTAGCGCTTCTTAAAGAACATTTCAAACCAGCCAACCCTGGGCAAAAAGATTATTTTCGAATCATCTTCAGCGAATTGGAACGCATCAAAAATCTGGTGCAGCAATTTGTGATGATGGCGAAACCGGATCAGAACGAACTCATCAAAACGAACGTAAACGTACATACCCTCATGGAAGATATTTTGGCGTTAATGGAAAGCGACTTCCATAGTAAACACATAAACGTCCAGTATCACCCGTTGTATCAAGCGGAGATGGAGATCGATAAGGATAAAATCAAACAGGTGATTCTCAATATTTTACAGAATGCCTTGGATGCCATCGATTTGGATGGGAACATATCCGTCGTGATCCGGCAGAGCCAGCTTGATCCGGGGATTGAAATTACGATCAGAGACGATGGCGCCGGGATGGATAAAGATACATTAGACAAGCTGGCGACGCCGTTTCATTCCACGAAAAAATACGGGTTAGGCCTAGGATTATCGATGAGTTATCGGATCGTTGAATTGCATAAAGGACGAATCAAAGTAGAAAGCGAGCATGGAAAGGGGACCACCTTTACCATATGGCTGCCGGAAGGTTGAACATATACAAGAGAGGATACAGGCAGGAAGATTCAAAGCGATCCAATCGTTTATATATTTTGGTTTTGGGGGCGATCTCGTGAAAAGTAACATGAAATCGTTTTTGTTAGGCTTTGTTGTATGTGCCATGCTTGGTTCGACCACTGTGTATGCGACCGATTCAACCCGAATTGAAGTTTATTTTAAGAAGCTAAAGTATGTCTTTAATGGAATTGAGAAGGTTCCAAATTCTGCTGGCGAGGGTTTTATATATCAGGGAACCACTTATGTGCCGCTAAGATTTGTTAGTGAGTCATTAGATAAAGAGGTAAGTTGGAATCCTGGGACCGGAACGATACGGGTTAGCGATCATCCTAGTCGTTTTTTAATGGAGGATTTAAGCATAACCGATACCTTAACGAATTCAATCATTCGAGTTGGAATGTCCAAAAAAGAAGTCGAACAAAAGCTTGGGATTGCTGCTGACGTGAATTTTTTGAATATCTACAACTATAATGGTCTGGAGATATTTTATAGAAATGATAAGGTAGCGGGATTGATGGTAAAGACAGGGGAAAATACGACGAATCGTTATCAAACGAACAAACACATCGGACTAGGCGATAATTATAACAAGATATTTACCAGTTATGGAAATGGACTTGTTGACGAGCAATTTGATGCAGCCACCTTTCTTTTTGCCAGTGAGAACGGTAAGCTCAACAAAGTGGATTCAAGAGAAGATGTAACGGATACTTCTTCTGCATATGTAATTTCTTTAAGCTGGGATCGTACCAATAAAACGGTCAGTATGATTTTAATTGGGGATTATCAGTTTGCATATTCAACGCAATAACAACCGCACATCAACAAACCGGAGGGGTCATCCAAAAGGATGGCCCTAAAACCAGGGGCTGCCGCGGGCAGCTCCTTTTCCATTTTCGCAGTATGGTTCACGTTGTCTATATTCAGTTCATAAAACCGATCTACGCTATACAACGTGCTTAAAAATAGGTTGGAACACGGGAGGAACGAATATGAACAAAAACGTGCTAATTAGCGGAGCGAGCTTTGCGGGGCTTTCAACAGCTTACTGGATGAATAAACTGGGCTACAAAGTGACTATTGTCGAAATAGCCAAAAGCCTAAAAAAAGGGGGCTCGCCTGTAAATATCCGTGGGAATACGGTCGACATCGTGAAGCGAATGGGGCTGCTCGACCAAATTCAGTTGAATCATCTGCGCATGGAATTGACGGAATTCAAAAATTCCGATGATGTCACGGAAAGAGTGGAAGCAAGAGAGGATCGCGCCTCGGACGAATATGAAGTCGAGCGGGACGTCCTGTTGAATATCCTGTACGAAGCTGTTAGCAAGGATGTCGACTTTATTTTCGGGGATCGTATCGCGTCAATGAAGGAAGAGGCTGGCGGCGTAGATGTTGTGTTAAGAGGGGGGCAAAGGCGCTCTTATGACCTCGTATTCGGCTGTGACGGTATTCATTCGGTCGTCAGAAAATTATGCTTCGGGGAAGAGGCGGAGTTTTCGCATTTTCTAAAAGCGTATTTTTCAATCACGATTGCAAATAAATTGTTGATCCGCGAGAATACGACGCAACTGTACAATGAGCCGGGCAAGATGATTATGCTGAACGCCTACAACAACAAAACCGATATTGTCCTCTGTTTTGCTTCGGACAAGGAAATCTCATACGACTACCGGAATGAAGAACGGCAGCGAGAAATCATTTTGGAGCAGTTTACCGGACTCGGCTGGCGAACGCCGGAATTGCTAGAGGAAGTTAAGCACTCACAAACGTTTTACTTTGACAAGCTGTGTCAAGTGAAAATGCCGTCGTGGACAACAGGCAGGGTTGCGCTAGTCGGCGATGCCGGATACTGTGCATCTCCTGCTGCAGGAATGGGCGGGTCACTGGCCATAGACGGGGCTGCCGCCTTGGCCGACGCTTTCCAAACGTGCAATGGAAATTACGAACTTGCGTTTCAAGCCTACAATACGAGTTTTCGCCCCTTCATCGAGGAAGTGCAATCTGCTGCGGAAATGTTTGTAGATTTTCTGGTCCCGTGAATGAAAGAGGCGATTCGCGAAGGAAATTCACAAGAAGGATAGCAGGGGTCGACAATGGTTCATATTTTGCAAAAAAGATAGGCCTTCACATCTCTCTATAGTACTTCAAACGATAATAAGTGTTAGATCCAATAATGAACAGATAGACAAAAGCCAGCAGCAAGACCGCCATGAGATCGATACCCATCAAGGACAATGCCACAAGTAAAGCCCCAATCACAAAAACCATCATGTCGTATGCTTTCGCCTTGGCCCGATTCGCGATGGCCACATTACGCTCGTCTTTCTGGTCAATCTCGAGCTGCTTGGCTGCGGCGGGAGCATGCCTCATCGCGTATTGAAGGATCATTTCGCCAAGACCGTGACCGAAAATACTGCAGCCGAGTCCGACACAGAGATAAGGCAGCGCGCGCATCATCCCTTGCGGATCTTCCATGGTCTTGATGAAGTACAGGCCGGCCGCTAGAAGTCCCACGCCTGCAATGGTGTACAGATAAGACGCCATCGTTTTGTTCATACCTGCTCATCCCCTTCATAAATAAAGATGTCTTCGATCTGCATGCCGAAAAAACGAGCAATCTTGAACGCGAGAAGGATGGACGGGTTATATCGCCCGTTTTCCAGCGAACCGATCGTTTGCCGGGACACTTCAAGGGCCGCTGCTAATTCTTCTTGATTCATTCCGCGTTGCTTGCGAATCTCTTCTAAACGGTTGTCCAATGCGTTCATCCCTCCAATGGAAAGCCAACTTTCCATATGAAAAGCGTACCTCGCAGAAGGATCAATGTCAAGCTTGCTTTCCATCGGGACACAAAAAAAGCAATCCCGCTTAGAACGGCCCCAAATCTGCGGTTACAAGCAGCGCGGGGAATTTTTCCATAAGCGACGGCGAAAATAGTTCACAGGCGGAACGCATGGATGCGATATCCTTTAAGCTTAGAATTTCAAATGCAGGTATGTTAGACTGAAATTTGAGGAGCCGACATTCACTCGCTCCTCTTTTTCTCAATAGCGAAACTGTTGAAATCATGTATTCATGTGAAAGGGAAGCAGCCATGGGCAGAAAGCAATCCTATACGGAGTCGGAACTTCTGGACTTAACCAAAAAGTTAGTGCTTGAGCGCGGATACGACGGGTTTCATCTCAAGCTGCTTTCGCAGCATTTACCCGGTGCACGAAGCACGATCTACCAATACTATTCAAACAAGGAAGAAATCGTTGCCGCTTGCATGAAGCGCGTCATCAAGGGGGTCATCGAGAAAGCCTCGAAAATCGATGAGACCGACGCGATGCAGGCCCTTCAAGAGCTGCTTGGCATTTATGTTGAAGAATCCAAGCTGCATCAACTGCTGGGCGATGCTCATAAAATCAATACAACGAATTCCGAAGCCGCTAGCCGGGATCTCGAGGTTGTTGAGCAAGCTCATGCAACGCTAAAAGTTCAGCTAACGCGTCTCTTCCAAAGAGCGCAGCAAGAGCAAAATCTTAGAGAAGACATTCCGCTCCCCGTGCTGATCGGCGGGTTTTTCAACCTCATTAACACGCCGAACATGATGAACATTCCTACTCCTGAGTGGAGCCAGGTATTGTTTCAAATGTGGATGGGAGGAGCGCAACGGTAGGACGCCGCTTCGTTTTAATTTGACACTTGTGTCGAATATGCTGTTTAATAGATGGGGGCCGAAAATAAATGCATGGCGTACAACCAAAATGACACAAGTGTCATAAATAAAGACAAGGGGTGAGAGCGTGTTTTTAGCTTTAAAGGAATTGATGCATAGCAAGCTGAAATTTCTGATGATCGTCATTATTTTTGTCTTGGTGGCTTGGTTGGTATTCATCCTATCGGGACTCGGCAACGGGTTATCGACCCTTGCGGCGTCGGCATTCCAAAATATGAAAGCCGATTATGTCGTCTTTGAACAAGGGTCGCAATCGACCATGGGCAAATCCCTGTTATCCGACGAATTGGTGGCGCAAGCCGAGAAATTGCCTAATGTGACTGCCGCATCCCCCATGGGGAGCACAATGGCTACCGCATTGAAAGGAAATAGCGCCAAGAATGAGGATAAGGTCGATATCGCGATCTTAGGGATTCTTCCCGGCAGCTTCCTAGAACCGGCAGTCATCGAAGGCGAGGGACTGTCCGCGGCGAATCCGACAGGCGCCATTGTGAATAAGACGATGCAGGATGAAGGCTTCAAGCTGGGGGATACATTTCAACTAGACGGCTCGACACAAGCCTTGACGATTATCGGGTTCGTCGATAACCAGACCTACAACCACCTTTCGGCTGTGTTCGTTCCGATGTCCGAATGGCGGAAGATTACGTTTGCCGCCCCGGGATCGGATAAGGGAGTCGCGGGCCCGGTTAACGCCATCATGCTGCAGGGCAGGCATATTGATCCTGCTTCTATTAGCAGCAAGCTCTCCGATACCGATACCGTCACCCGCAAAGCGGCGATACACGGCATGCCGGGGTACAAGGAGGAGAACGGCTCCATTATGATGATGTTGGGCTTCTTGCTTGCGATCTCCGCCTTCGTGCTCGGAGTATTCTTCTATGTCGTTACGATGCAGAAGACCCAACAATTCGGCATCATGAAGGCGATCGGCGCAAGAAACGGCTTTCTCGGCAAAGCCATTGTTTCGCAGGTCATTGTTCTATCGTTGACGAGCATCGTTGTTGCCGTTCTGCTCACGTATGGGACTGCGGCGATTATGCCGAAGGGAATGCCGTTCAAGCTGGAAGCTAGCCTCGTGGTCGAGTACTCGGTTATCCTTCTTGTTATCGCCGTGCTCAGTTCGCTGGTCTCGGTTCGAAAAATAACTAAAATTGATCCGCTGAAGGCGTTGGGGAGGGCCGAATAATGACAGCGTCAGGACTGCAAGTCAGCAACGTTACGAAGTATTACGCCGAGGGAGGCAACCGGATTTCCGCGCTTGAAGGCGTGTCTATGTCGGTGCAGCCTGGGGAGCTTGTAGCTGTCGTCGGGCCTTCCGGGTCGGGAAAGAGCACGTTTCTATCGATTGCCGGCGCGCTGCTCAAAGCCTCGGAAGGAGAGGTCAACCTGAATGGGCATCTTCTATCTAAGCTTTCCGATAAAGAACTTTCCAACGTAAGATTGAAGGAAATCGGCTTTGTGATGCAATCGTCTAATCTGGTCCCTTATTTGAACGTTCTCGACCAATTGCTCGTAGTCAAGAGGATGTCGGGCAAAGTGAAAGCCAAGGATCGGGCTTTCGCCGTGCAGTTGCTCGAAGAATTGGGATTGGGTTCGAAACTGAAAAGCTTCCCGGAGGAGCTGTCCGGCGGCGAGAAACAACGTACGGCGATCGCGCGGGCCTTAATCAACAATCCTAACGTGATTTTGGCGGATGAACCTACGGCTAGTCTCGATACCAAGCGTGCCCATGAAGTGGTCGGTCTGATCGCCAATGAGGTGAGATCGCGCCGGAAAGCAGCCATCATGGTCACGCATGATGAACGCATGCTTGAATATTGCGATAAAGTATATCGGATGGAAGACGGCAAGTTGTCGCTAGCCGAACTGGCAAGTCCGGTGCGCGCGCGATAAGAAGCAGGCCATCCGCCAGGGATGGCCCGCTATCGCGTCGTTACGGATCGCGCAGGAAACGTGGCATTCGCTCCGATCTCATGCGGTTCGGCGCGTATGGCTTCAGGCGAAGGGAGCAACGGTTAATCCACGAATGGAAACCAGCCCGGTCTGCGCTGAATAGCGGCCCACAAATTGTCGGGAATCGCCAACGCCTTTTGAGCGGAGCGGGAAATCGTGGTTTTTAGTTCGTGTTCGCGCCCGCTCCGTACCAAATGGGCCCAATCAGGGTTCATGATGATGGCATGCCCGAGGGCTGCCAATGGAACGCCGGTTGCCAGCGCCTTCCCGACATCCTCTGGCGTCAACAACCCGCCGACGCCGATGACGGGGATACGGCTGCCCGCGCGCTGCTGGATCATGACGACTCTGGACGTTGCAGTGCTGGCATCGTGTCTCGGACCCGCCCAGAACCGATCTACGGAAACATGCAGATAATCCAAGGATTGTTCGGTGAGCACATCAACGAATTGAAGCGTATCGTCCATGGTAATGCCCGGGTGTTCATTTTCCTCCGGAGCCAAGCGATACCCGACTGCAAATGGGGCCGCGGCGTGCTGGGCAACGGTGTCGTTGACGCGCTGGATCACTTCCAACGGGAAGGCCATGCGCTTCTCCAGCGTTCCTCCCCAGCGATCCGTTCTTCGGTTGGCGTGCGGGGAGAAGAAGTTCTGGACGAGAAATCCATTGGCTCCGTGGATCTCCACGCCGTCGAAACCGGCCTCAATGGCCCGGCGGGTCGCCTCTGCGAATGCATCGATCGCTTGCTCGATTTCGTGTTCGGTCATCTCGTGGGGGACGACGGCGCTATCCCATTCTCCGGCAATTGCGCTCGCGCCTATGACACGACCGTCAGGGACTAGATGCGGGTTGGCCTTTCGGCCGCCATGATAGAGCTGGACGATCGCCCGGGTTCCGTTTTCCTGGATCGCGGCGGACAGCTTCCGTAATCCGGGAATCAGCGCATCGTGATCGATGCCGAATCCGTGCTGCGCAACTTTCCCGTGCTGCGATACGAACGAACCGGACGTAATGACAGCCCCTAGCCCATTAGCACGAGCGCGATAATAAAGCAATTCGTCATCGGTCACTTCGCCATGGATGCCGGAGGCCGTTAATGTCATGGGGGCCATGATGATCCGATTATGAAGCTGCACGCCGGAAGGCAGACGAAACGGAGCGAATATAGCTTGGTGCGTGGCGTTCATTTTTATGCCTCTTTTCTTTGTATTCAGGTTCTTCTGTTCAAGGAACATGTTACGCCTTAGAGCGCGCTCTAACGCAAGCTGGAATTTCGTGATAAAATAAAGCCATGAAGGAACAATATACAATCCAACAAATTTCCCGGATGACCGGACTGTCTGCGCACACGCTGCGATACTACGAGAAGATGGGGCTGCTTGGCGGGGTAGGCCGAAACCATCAAGGATATCGTCAATATGACGATGCCGATCTCGCATGGATCGAGTTTCTGCTGCGCCTACGCGCGACCGGAATGCCGATTCGCGACATGAGGCGGTTCTCCGAGCTGCGCAGCAGAGGGGAGTCCACCCTCGGCGAGAGACGCGAGATCTTGGAGACCCATCAACGGAAGATCAAGACGCAGATTCAAGAGCTCGAGCGGCATCTTGCCAAGATCCAGGAGAAGGTCGCCTTATACGCCGACGTAACCTGATTGGACAACCCACACGCAAGCGGTCAAGCTGGAATAGATTATCCCATCTTGAAAATGGAGGGGATAGCATGTCAAAGTTTCTTGATACGCGAACGTCGCAAAATGCCAGCACCGGGGGGTCCATTGAGATTACATTAACCCCCATGACACCGACTGCCATAGGCGTTGTCGGACTCAATGTTACGGGAGCCGGTGGAGAACTAAGAGTGACCCTTAGCGGAATCGCCGCGATTAATCTGCCGGCCGGACCTCAGCCTGAAGGTTCTGTCATCGTCTTGGCCGTCGTGCGTGGTACGGCTTTAGTTCAAGAGGCGTTAGTCGGGGATGTCGTACTCCCATTGCTCCCGACGGATACCGGCGTGAAAATTCTTAATTTAACCGTTTCGGATTATAACGTGCCGTATCCCGCTTCGAATGAGCTCGTTTATTCGCTTGCCGTGTTTTCCGCTGTTGGAGGAACGCGACTCGGGCCGGAAAGTTTTTATGCCTCCGCGTATTCGAACTAGCAAGGTGACAAGACGATCAAGGTAGGAAGGTTCACCCAGGCACCCTGTTAAGGGTGCCTTTCCTGCGTCCCGATGAAGGAAGCACAGGCCACTTATCGAATAGTAAACGTAGTGGAAAGCGTTATCATCGAGAGTGAACAGGCCTTTTTCAAGAAAAGGAGATGGTGCGTGTGCTGAACAACAAGACGAACCCTGCCGATGTGATCGGCTATTGCTGCCTGAGGTTTCCGGTGACGGATCTGAAGAGGTCCGTTGCGTTTTACTGCGAGGTGCTGGGCTACGAATTGCTGTCGGCGGACGAGGTGTTCGGCGAAGCGCACATGGCTCTGAAGAACGGCAACGACCCAAGCCTCTTCTTGATGGAGACCAAGCCGGAAGCCTTCTCCCCGCTGCGGTTCGAATTTCCGCGGTCCTACTGGGTGACGAACGGCGCGAGACAGGCGACGATGATCGAGCTGCTCACGAACGATTTGCTGGCGCTGCATGAACGGCTGCAGCACGCCGGCGCCCGGATCGACGCGGAGCCTGCGTTTACGGAGGAATTTGGGTACTTCACCTTCTATGATCCGGATGGGCATTTTTTTCGGGCGGTGGAGGAGCGAGGCGAGTAGGGCTGACGTTCAGGGACGCGCATGAACGTAGTCGATGGACCATTTCCATGTCGAATTCGAGGAGGGAGCCGCCATGCCGGCGACGAAGGACCGCATCGCGATCGTGCCCGCGAACGAGGCGTCTTGGGAAGACTTGGAGCAGGTGCTGGGGCCGGTGAAGTGCCACTCGGACCGGTGCTACTGCCAGCGGCACAAGATTCTGAGCGCGGAGTGGCGCCGGATCGATGACGACGAGCGCGCCTTCCTGCTGCGCGCGCAGACCAACTGCGGCAGCCCGGAGGCGGACACGACCAGCGGTCTGGTCGCGTACCTGGGTGATGAGCCTGTCGGCTGGGCTGCAGTCGAGCCGCGCGCGCACTTCAGCAACTTGCTGAGGAGCCGCATTCTCTGGGCGGAGCGGAACGAGGACAAGCAGGACGAAGGCGTATGGGCCGTCACCTGCTTCATCGTGCGCAGAGGCTATCGCCGACGCGGCATCATGTATGCGCTCGCCCGCGCGGCCGTCGGCTTCGCCCGGCAGCGGGGCGCCCGCGCCCTCGAGGGGTATCCGATGGCCACCGAGCCCGGCAAGGAGATCACGTGGGGCGAGCTCCACGTCGGCAGCCGGAACGCCTTCGCCGCGGCCGGCTTCCGCGAGGTGACCCATCCGACGCTTCGGCGGTACGTGATGCGGGTGGATTTTGAGTAGGGCTAGGCTGGTCTCTATGAGTCTAGGCGAATGCCAGCCGGGCATACTGAGAGAATAGGAGGGATGGCAATGGCGTATACCGTTGAGTTCAAGACCGTGTCCACGGTCGGACTGGAGTCCTCGCCGGTGGCGGAGGCGCTGGCCGGCTTGCGCGCGAACGAGGCTCGTTATTTCATGAACAAATACAAGCACGACTTCACGGTGGTGCCCGCGAGCGAAAGCCAGGAGACTCTGGATTACGTGAACCGCGTGCTGCAGGAACGCGATATCGCGTTCGCGGCCAAGCCGCTGGAGACGTCGCGGTTCCAAGTGGAAAACATCAAGTTCGCCTACGTGTTCTATGAGGACGGGCTGTCGGTCAACGTCATGTACACGGTGGACGATCCCAAGAAGCGGGCCGTCGGGTTCAAGCTGTCCGAGGGCATGGACGTGCCGAAGGAGCTGGAAGGGAAGTTCAAGTTCGCGACGCAGAAGTCCAAGCTGGCCGGCATCATCCGGGGCTCGTACTTCGTCATCAAGGGCGAGTACTAATCCTCGCGGCTGAAATGTCCACGCCGCATACCGCCGGTGATAAGCCCCCAAGCAGCCTCTATTCCTTCACCGGACTAGAGGCTTTGTTCGTTGGGTCACCGATGCCGCCGGCAGCCGGAGCGAGCCGATTAGCGGTCGGGGGCGGAAACGCGGTACAATACGGAGGACACGCCATTCCCAAGCGGATGGCCGCCGATCAGCAAAACCAGCGAAGGAGATTTTCAAAATGAACCACACCCAGGACAATCACTTCATGTTAAGCGAAGACGTCGATTATGACCAAACGATGTTCGGCGCGCTCGGCATGCGGATCACCGAATGCACGGGAGACCGCGTCGTGGCGACGATGCCCGTCGGACCGGCGACCCGCCAGTATTTCGGCGCGCTGCACGGCGGCGCGTCGGTGGCGCTGGCCGAGACGGTGGCGAGCGTGGGCACGTACCAGCTCATCGACAAGGAGAACCAGCTGGCCGTCGGCATGGAGATCAACGCGAACCATATCCGCTCCAAGCGGGACGGCATCGTCACCGCCGTCGCGACGCCGCTGCATAAGGGGCGGACGACGATGGTTTGGGACATCAAGATATCGGACGAGGACGATCGGCTGATCTGCGTCTCCCGCTGCACCGTGGGCATCATCCCGAGAGTGCGCTAGCCGGACCGGATGTGCCTGCTCATAACCGGCAAAAAAAGCTCCCTCAAAGCGCAAACGAGGGAGCTTTCATATTATCAGGTTAACCAGTCTTTACTGGTTAGCCCTTTTTTATGGCCGTTTTTGCTATGCCGTTCTGCATGGCGATGCCAGGCTCGCCCCCAAGGGCATCCGGCACAGCAACCCAGCGCCGTTATTCAATCGTGCTCTTCAACGCTTGATACATATTGGCCGTATGTTGGTCGACCTCGTCCCGCGGCATGCGCAGGCGGCCGACGGAGGAACCGTAGCCGATCTCCGGCTGGCCTTCCTCCAGGCCCTTGAAGATCCCGTCCGCGAAGGCGTCCAGCGGCTCGCCGTGGACATGCAGCCCCGTACCGCCTAGGTCCGTATTGACGGCCGGAGGCGCCACCTCGATGATTTCGACGGACGTCTCCGCGAGCTGATGCCGCAGGCTCACGGTGAAGGAATGCAAGGCCGCTTTGGTGGCGGAATAGATCGGCGCGATCGCGAGCGGGGTGAAGGCGAGCCCGGACGTCACGTTCAGGATCGCGGCCGCTTCCTTCGCGGCGAAGTGCGGCGCGAACAGCATGGCGAGATGGATCGGCGCTTCTAGGTTGGTGGCGATCTCGCCGGCGTAATGCGGCCAATTGTCCTTGGCCTCGGCCTTCAACACGTGGAAGCGCTGCTGGATCCCCGCGTTGTTCACCAGGACGTTCACGTCCGGATAGTGCGTCGTGGCCCACTCGAACAAGGCCGTGCGCTCAGAATCACCGTTCAGGTCCGCCGCGTGCGTCACGAGGCCGGGCACCTTCTCCTTCGCCTGCCGAAGGACGTCCTCGCGCCGGCCGGTCACGATGACCGTGTTGCCGGCTTTCGCGAAGCGCTCCGCGAAGGCAAGTCCGATGCCGGAACCTCCGCCGGTGATCAGGATGGTATTTCCTGTGAGTTTCATGGGCAGCTCCTCTTTTCTAACGAATTTGGCTTGCGTGCTTGGCAAGCCGGCGTGGCGCGCAGGGGCGGCGGCTCGCGCTTGGTTGCGGATGGCGGCCTGCTCGTCCTGCAGCGGCCCGCGGTCCACGGAAGCGTCGCATGCGCCGCTTCAGGGAATGTTATCCTGCTGATATGAATAGGATACGCCTCGCACCGCGGTTCAAGTCAACAAAAATTTCGGCATCCGCCGGCGGACGAATCCGTCCCGCGCGAAGACGCCCGGTCCGATTTACCCCACGCATACCAAGGTCCCCCGCGAATTTCTAGTCCATTCGTCCCGGATATTCGAGAAATCTAACGTTTGTTGACTGCATTCTCAAGTTTGTTGTCTAGTTGAAGGCGGTCCATATTCTTTACAATGACATCAATCGGGTTCTGAATGCGCTTACTGTAAGCGTGTACTGAAAGCGCATGCACACATAAAAAAGCGAGCAAAAGCAAGGAGTGGTCGAACATGGATAGGAAGACCGGGCGCAAGCGCGCACGAACGCGCTGGCGCACGCAAGATACCGAACTCACGCTGCTGGCCTTACCGACGACCGTCTGGTACATCTTGTTTTGTTTCCTGCCGATGTTCGGCCTCGTGATCGCCTTCAAGGATTTCAAGATTCGCGGGGGGTTCCTGAGCAACGTCATCCATAGCGACTGGACCGGGTTCAAGAACTTCGAATTCCTGTTCAAGTCGAACGACGCCTGGATCGTCATTCGCAACACGCTGGGCTACAACCTGATCTTCATCGTGCTCGGCATCGCGGTGCCCGTCACGCTGGCGCTCATGATCGGCCAGCTGCACAGCGGCAAGGCCGGCAAGTTTTATCAGACGCTGATGTTCCTGCCGTACTTCCTCTCCTGGGTCGTGGTGTCCGCCATCGTGTGGGCGTTCCTGAGCTTCGACAAGGGGATCGCGAACCAGTTCCTGACCGGCCTCGGCCACGACCCGGTGAACTGGTACATGGAACCGAGCTACTGGCCGTACTTCCTGATCTTCATGAACGTCTGGAAGGGCCTCGGCTACGGCATGGTCGTCTACCTGGCGACGATCACCGGCATCGACAACACGTACTACGAAGCGGCCGTCATCGACGGCGCGTCCAAGTGGCAGCAGGCGCGGTTCATTACGCTGCCGCTCATGAAGCTCGTCATCGTGATGATGTTCATTCTGGCCGTCGGGCGCATCTTCTACACGGATTTCGGCTTGTTCTTCCAAGTGCCGCGGGATTCCAATTCGCTGTTCAACGTGGCGACCACGGTCGACGTGCTGGTGTACAAGCAGCTGAAGACCGCGACGGTCGGCATGGCGTCCGCCTCCGCGTTCGTCCAATCCGTGCTGGGCTGCTTGACCATACTGCTGGCCAACTGGATCGTGCGTCGCGTCGACCGCGAGAGCGCCATGATGTAAAGGAGGATGCGGAACATGTCATCAAGCGCGAAATTCGAGTCGGGTCTCGATAAGTTCAACCGGATCAAGCCCGGCACCAACCTGCTGTTCAACCTGATCTTCATTATTCTGGCGCTGCTCTGCCTCATCCCGGTCCTCGTGGTGCTGTCCATCTCGCTCAGCAGCGAGGATTCCATCCGGAACGGCGGGTATCATCTCTTCCCGACGGCGTTCTCCGGGGAGGCGTACCAATACATCATCAACCAAGGGACGATGATCATGAAGGCGCTCGGCGTCTCCGTGCTCGTGACCGGCGTCGGCACGCTGCTCGGCGTAATGCTGACGACGTCGATGGGGTACGTGCTGTCCCGGCCGAATTACAAGCTGAACGGGCTGCTGACCTGGATCGTCTTCATCCCGATGGTGTTCAACGGCGGCCTGGTGTCCAGCTACTACATCAACTCCAACCTGCTGGGCCTCAAGGATACGGTCTGGGCGCTGATCCTGCCGCTCGCCGTCTCGTCGTTCAATGTCATCATCTGCAAGACGTTCTTCCGCAGCACGATTCCGGACGCGCTGATCGAATCCGCCGAGATCGACGGCTCGAGTCAGCTGCGCATCTTCTTCTCGATCGTGCTGCCGATCTCGCTGCCGGTCCTGGCCACCATCGGCCTGTTCCTCTGCTTCGCCTATTGGAACGACTGGTTCCAGTCCATGCTGTACATCGACAACCAGAACCTGTTCTCGCTGCAGGCGCTGCTTAACAGCCTGATGACCAACATCGACGCCTTGGCGAAGAACGCGTCCGTCATGGGCGTGAGCTACGCGGAGCTGGTCGCCAAGATGCCGAAGGAATCCGCGCGGATGGCCGTCGCCATCGTCATCGTGGTGCCCGTGGCCATCGCGTACCCGTTCTTCCAGAAGTACTTTATCTCCGGTCTGACGATCGGCGCCGTGAAAGGCTGATTCCCGAAGTAAGCCGGGCCCGTCCCGGTTTATGATACCCGCCGCGCTTGCCGACGGCGGGAAAGCAAGCCCAAGCACCGAAAGCACGAGCATCCGAAGCATGATGCCAAGAAGCACGATCAAAGGGAGGAAAAACGGATATGAAACAGACAAAGAAAAAATTACTGGCCGTCGGCGCCGCGGCGCTCTTGACGACCGCGCTCGCGGGCTGCGGCTCGAATTCCAATTCGGAGACGGGCAGCAACGCGCCGGCTAACGGGAACGCGCCTGCCAACGCATCGGCGGACGCGGGGACGAACGCGAACAAGCCGGCCTCGAGCGACATCCCGACGCTGGTCTGGTGGACGATCGGCGGGCAATTGCCGGCCAACTTCGACAAAGCCCTCGACGCGATGAACGCGTACACGGCCGAGAAGATCGGCGTGAAGATCGATATCAAAGTAGCCAGCTGGGGCGACTGGGACACGAAGATCAACACGGTCGTCAACACCGGCGAGCCGTTCGACATCATGTTTACGAATAACAGCAAGTACAGCCAGCAGGTCAACATGGGCGCGTTCGCCGATCTGACCGACCTCGTGCAGAAGGAAACGCCGGACCTGTACAATCTGATTCCGCAGAAGGTATGGGATGGGACGAAGATCGGCGGGAAAATCTATTCCGTACCGACGTATAAAGACTCCTCGCTCACGCAATACTGGGTGTTCGACGACAAGTATGTGCAGAAGTACGGCATCGATACGGCAAACATCAAGACGCTGCAGGATCTCGACAAGCCGTTCCACGACATGAAGGCCGGCGAGGGCAAGAGCTTCTACCCGCTGCCGATGACGCAAGGCGGATTCAACGGCTTCTTCAACAGCTACGACGACTTGACGCTCGGCCTGCCGCCGATCGGCGTGAAGGCCGACGACGCGTCCCGCAAGGTCGTCTCCGTGCTGGAACAGCCGGACGTCATGGACGGCCTGAAGCTGCTGCATAAGTGGTACCAGGACGGCATCGTCAACCCGGACGCGCCGACCAAGACCGAAGCGGACAAAGGCCCGGCATTCTTCGCGGCGCAAGCGTTCCCTGGCGCGGAAACGACGTGGCAGATCAACGAAGGTGTCGAGAAGTACGACATGTTCCAGAACTTCGGCCCGATCTACACGACGAGCACGATCCAAGGGTCCTTGAACGCGATCTCGGCGACCTCGAAGTATAAGAGCGAAGCGCTGAAGTACCTGCAGCTGGTCAACACCGATCCGAAACTGCGCAACATGCTGGCCTTCGGTGAGCCGGGCGTCGACTACAAGAACGTCGACGGTGAGAAGGTCGTCGAGCGCACGACCGACACGTGGCCGCTGGCCGCCTACACGCAAGGCACGTTCTTCGACCTGGCCGTGACGAAGGGTGCGCCGGTCGATCAGTGGGATCAAGTGAAGAAGCTGAACGAGCAAGCCACGTCGTCCTCGACGCTCGGCTTCGCGCTCGACATCAGCAACCTGGGCACTGAAGTGGCCAACACCAAAGCGGTGTGGGACAAATACAAATACGAGCTGCTGACGGGCGCATCCGATCCGGAGAAGGTCATTCCGAAAATCGTCTCCGAGCTGAAAGCCGCCGGCATGGATACGATCGCAAAGGCCGCCCAAGAACAAATCGACGCGTACTTCAAATAAGCCGATTGAGCAAATCGACATCCGGAATAACCCGAACGGCTGCGGCCGTTCGGGTTTTTGCCACAAATTACGGAATTGCTTTGGGGCAGGATGAGGTACTATGGTTGAAAAAGCGGGGTGCGACAATATAGCCTATTGCAAAGGAGACGCCGCATGCGTTCATTTCTGCAAATCAAGATTTATCGCGGCAAATTCATTGCATATGCGGTATTCGTGGTCTTCATCGGCCTGGCGCTCGGCGCGCTGACCTGCGCGATCCTGCTGGATCAGTGGGTGGGCAATGCCCGCAACGAAGCCGCCGGGGCGTACACGCGGGTGGAGAGCGGCCTGCAGTACGACGCCGACCGCGTCGAGGCGTACATGCAGCGGGTCTATTCCAACAGCGGGCTCGTGTCCGACATCCGCAGCTTCTTGGGCCATAGCGCCGAAGGGTACCTGACGAGCAGGCTGGAGGGCAGCCATTACAATCGGCCGCTCGTGTCCTTCCCCGACGATATGAAAGCGTTCCTAAGCAACGGCGGCAAGGGCGACATCACGCAGATCAGCCTGCATACAGAGCGCGAGGGCAACGTGGTGAGCTTCGACAGCAACGGCAACACGAGCTTTCAATTCCGGCTGCCCAATACGGACGCCATGTTCGAGGAGACCATCCGGAAGGGCTTCGTCTACCATAGAAAGTTTTCCGACCCGAACCAAATCTCCCGCCAACTGGGCGAATTCCGGTTCCTAGTCAGCAGCGACCGGATCTTCAAGGCGGCACAGAACTACCGCCTGGACCAGGCCGGAGCAATCAGCGCGTCCGGGGACGTGTACCTGATCGCCGGAGGCGGCCGCGATACGGAGGCGCTCATTCGCCGGGCGGTCGCGGACGGGCGGGCGCACGGCTTCCTGTCGACGGGCTTGCTCGACCGCGCGTACTTCGTCGCGTATCACTCCAACGAGTTCGATTACCGGTTCGTGAGCATCGTGGACCTGGCAGCGCTGATCCGGCAGAAGGCGAACGTGCTGCTGATCGTGTTCCTGGTCGTGCTGGCGGCGATGATCTGCGTCCTGCTGCTCATCGTGTACAACCTGCGCGAGGACGCGAACTTCCTGCGGCGCATCATTGCGTCCATCGGGCGCGCGAAGACGGCGGATTTCACGCCGGTCAGCCCGGCCCGGTACCGGCGCAACGAATACGGCATGATCGCGCGGGAGCTGGACGATATGATTCATCAGCTCGACCGGCATATCCGCACCAATTATTTGCTCAAACTAAAGCAGCAGGAAACCGAGATGAAAGCGCTTCAGCATCAGATCAATCCGCATTTTCTGTATAATACGCTCGAGGTGATCCGTTCCTCCGCGCTGGTGAACAGCGCCGACTACACCTCCGACGCCATCGCCACGCTGGGCGCGCTCTACCGCGACATCGTGAAGAACGACAACAGGATCTCGCTCGGCAGCGAGCTGGATCTGCTCCAGAAGTACTTGAAAATCATGGAATTCAAATACCCCGACCGGTTCTATTATCAGTTCCACGTGGAACAAACGCTGTTCGCCCTGCCCACCGTGAAGTTCTGGCTGCAGCCGCTCGCGGAGAACTTCTTCGTGCACGGCTTCAATCCGGCGAATGAATTCAACCTGCTGCTCGTGAACGGCTGGGAGGAGGAGGAGCGGTACGTGCTGGAGATCGTGGACAACGGCAGCGGGATGCCGCAGGCGCGCCTCGCCGAAGTGCGGAACAAGCTGACGAGCGGCGACGACGTCCCTGGGGAGGGCATCGGGCTGCGCAACGTGTATACAAGGCTGCGCTTCTTCTACGGAGCGGGCTTCTCCATGACGATCGACAACAACGAGGAAGCGGGCGTTCGGATAGCCGTAATCCTAACCAAGGAGGCGATTAGAGATGTACAAGCTGCTGATCGTGGATGACGAACCGCAAATTTTGGAGGGCATGAAGCGGACGCTGGACTGGGCCAAATACGGCTTCGGCCAAATCGAGACGAGCGAGACGTACGAGGGCGCGATCTCGAAGGCGGTGGAGCTGCTGCCGGACCTCGCGATCTTCGACGTATGCATCGGCAAGCAGCGCGGCTATGACGCGATTCATAAGCTGAACGAGCTGCGTCTGCCTTCGAAATACATCATTATGAGCGGCTACGGCGAATTCCAGTACGCGCTGGAGGCGATTCGCTGCGGGGCCAAGGATTATCTGCTGAAGCCGGTCGACCGGTCGAAGCTGCAGGAGCTGGTCGAGAAGATCATCGTCGAAGATCTGAACGGCACGGTGGAGGGCGCGGAGCGGGACGACGTGGACACGGACCCGGTGCTTGGCGTGCGCTACGACAGCCTCTCCAAGCTGACGAACCGCATTCTGATGATCGTCAAGGCGGAATATGCCCAGAACCTGAGCCTGAAATCCGTCGCGGAGCGCTTCCGCATGAACGGCACGTACTTGGGGCAGCTGTTCTTGAAAGACACGAACAAGAAGTTCTCGGAGTATCTGATGGCGTACCGGATGCTGCGCGCCCGGGAGCGCATTCAGTCCACGGACGAGAAGATCATGTCCGTCGCGCTGTCCGTCGGGTATCCGAACCTGAACTATTTCTACTCGCATTTCCATGCTTACTTCGACAAATCACCTTCGGATATGCGGAGAAAGGACTAACGCCGTCATGCGACTTCCACGGAACCTGCACCTGCGCCGCCTCGCCGCGTCCGCCGCGCTCGTCCTGCTGCTGGCGGTGACGCTGACCGGCTGCTTCTCCGCGTCCGGCGACGGGGAGAGCGCCGCGACGTCCGGCCATGCGGTGAATCTGATCTATTACACGATCGGGGATCCCGATAAGGACCTCCAGCTGGTCAACGACAAGATCAACGAGGTGCTGGCGAGGAAGATCGGCGTGACGGTCACGTACATCAAGGTCGGCTGGCAGGAGTACGAGGACCGGCTCAACACCCTCGTGTCGGCAGGCACACCGTTCGACATCGCGTTCGCGCCGGATTATTCGACGTACGCGCAGCGCGGCGCGTGGCTGAAGCTGAACGATTACCTGCCCACTGTGGGGAAGGACATGTACGACGCGATCGACCCCGTGTTCTGGGAGGGCGTGCGAATGGAGGACGGCGGCATCTACGGCGTGCCGACCAATAAGGAGCTCGCCGTGCGCGACCAGTGGATGTATCCGGAGGCGCTCGTGAAGAAATACGATATCGACATCTCCAAGTACACGACGCTGGCGTCCCTCGAGCCGCTGCTGCGGATGATCCAGGAGAAGGAGCCCGCGTACCAGCCGATGGAGCTCGACAAGGACTCGCAAAATTTCTTCGCGCTGGACGGCTACCAATACGTGGCGGAGAAGACGCTCCCGCTCATGATCCGCGTGCTGGACCCCACGGCGCCGGTCGTCAATATCTTCGAGACCGCAGAAGCCCGGAAGGTGCTGGATCTGCTCCGGCGCTATTACGTGGCGGGCTATATCAATGAAGACGCGGCCCTGCGCGAGAACCAAGGGCTGCAGCGGGGCGCCCTGGTCTTCTGGAAGGCCGCGGGCGGCGGCCCGCTGTCGGAGAACAGCTGGAGCAAGGACCGCGGCTACAAGCTGGTGGCGTATCCCGTCACCCCCGCGCTCATCACGACGGAATCCGCGCGGGGCGGGGTCATGGCGGTCAGCAAGGATACGAAGCATCCCGTCGAGGCCGTCAAATTCCTCAATCTGCTGAATACGGACCCCGAGGTGCGCAACCTGTTCAACTTCGGCATTCAGGGCGTGCATTATACGCTGGATGCCAAGGGCCAGGTGGTGCCCATCCCGCCCAAGGACGAGAACGGCAAGCCGATCGCGGACGCGCAGCCGAGCTACGCGGGCGTGCAGTACACGCAGGGCAACTGGTTCATCCTGAAGACGATGGGCGGGGAGTACCCGGACCCGCTCGACAAGTGGGATCAGTTCCGCGCGGCTAACCAGGAGGCAGTCGAGTCGAGCACGCTGGGCTTCACGCCGGATCTGTCCCGGATGCCCATCCAGGTGCAGAACATTCAGATGGTGTGGGAGAAATATTTCCCCAGCCTGATGACGGGCAGCGTGGACGTGGATTCGGTGCTGCCGAAGTTCAATCAGGAGCTCCGGCAGGCGGGCATCGACGAGGTGCGGGCCGAGGTGCAGCGGCAGCTGGATGCCTGGCGGGCGGCACACCGATAAGCGGACGGGCGGCCGCACACCGGGAGGGGCGCGGTCCGTTCCATACCCGGCCGCATCGGCCGCTTCGAGGCGGAATCCATGTTCAATGGGGATTCCATGCGGCGGATGGCGGCGCCCTTCCTTCCTGCAGGCGGGCGATTAGACAGGCGGCCGCGGCGAGCCGCCGACTTCGTCCGCGATTTTGGTGTATAATGCAAGGAGGAAGTCTCCGCATGGACGGACGGCTTGAAGAAGGAGAGCTTTATGACATTCGAACAATTGAAGTTGATACCCCCGATTCTGAAGGCGCTGGCCAAGGAAAATTACGCGCAGCCGACGCCGATTCAAGAGCAGGCGATCCCGCCGGTGCTGGCCGGACGCGACCTGTTCGGCTGCGCCCAGACGGGGACGGGCAAGACGGCGGCGTTCCTGCTGCCGATCCTCCAGCTGCTGAGCGCGAAGCAGGGCCGCCCGGGCGGCAAGCGCGTCATCCGCTCGCTCATTCTGACGCCGACGCGCGAGCTGGCGATTCAGATTGCCGATAATTGCAAGGCCTACGGGCGCTTTTTGAATTTGCGCAGCGACGTCATCGTCGGCGGCGTCTCGCAGAAGGCGCAGGAGCAATCTTTGGCGCAAGGCATGGATATCCTGATCGCGACGCCGGGCCGGCTGATCGATCTGATGAATCAAGGGTACGCGGACCTGCGGCACGTGGAGATCCTCGTATTGGACGAGGCCGACCGGATGCTCGACATGGGCTTCATCCACGACATGAAGCGCATCATCGCGAAGCTGCCCGCGAAGCGGCAGACGCTGTTCTTCTCGGCGACGATGCCGGACGAGATCACGTCGCTCGTGCACGCGCTGCTGACGAACCCGGTGAAGGTCGAGATTACGCCGGTGTCTTCGACGGCGGAGCGCATCGAGCAGTCACTCTATTACGTGGATAAGCCGAACAAGCTGAGTCTCCTGATCGATCTCATGCAGGATAAGTCGATCGCGAGCGCGCTCGTGTTCACGCGGACGAAGCACGGCGCGGACCGGGTGGTGCGGGGCCTCGTGAAGGCGAACATCACCGCGCAGGCGATTCACGGCGATAAATCGCAGAACGCCCGCCAGTCGGCGCTCCATAACTTCAAGAGCGGCGCGACCCGCCTGCTCGTGGCGACGGACATCGCGGCGCGCGGCATCGACATCGAGGAGCTGTCGCACGTCGTCAATTTCAACCTGCCGAACATTCCGGAGACGTACGTGCACCGGATCGGCCGAACCGGCCGGGCGGGCCATAGCGGGATCGCCATCTCGTTCTGCGAGTTCGAGGAGATTCCGTACCTGAAGGACATCGAGAAGCTGATCAAGAAGCGGATTCCGGTGATCGAGAATCACTCGTATCCGATGACGATGACGGAGCCCGAGCCGGCGGCGGTCGGAGCGGGCAAGGCCGGCGGCGGCGCTGCTCGCGGCGGCGGCGCGCCGTCCGCGGGCGGTGCGGGCCGCGGCCAGCAGGGCGGCGGGCGAGGCACCGGCGGTAACGGCGCGGGCCGCGGCCAAGGCGGACCAGGCGCGCAGGGCGGCCGGAACGCGCAAGGCGGACCAGGCGCGCAGGGCGGCCGGAACGCGCAAGCCGGGCGCGGCGAGACGGCGGCCGCGAAGGAAGGCGGCGCGGGCGGCTCAGGCGGCGGGCGCCACCGCCGGCGGCGGTCCAACGCGGGCAAGTAACCGCCAGCGGAACTTCATCAGCATGTACGCTAGCGAAGCGTCAAGAACCTTTCGGTTCTTGGCGCTTTTTTGCGTTGGGCGGCGAGAGGCAAGGGAGAGCTGGCACGCGCCGAACTGGTCGATTTTACATGTCCCCTGGCTGCAGTCGAATGCGTGCCGCGTTACGTCTACAGGGATGAACGAACTTGTGAAAAGCGAAATATTTAAATTTTTTTGGGCGGCGTGAAAAAAAGCGGACCGTTCGATTGTATTACAAGTGAAAGGAGGTGCTGAGGTGTACGATTCATCCGAGCTCAATGAATCCGTGCAGCGGGCCTTGGATCGCTATTCGCAAAGCCTGATCAAGATCGCCTTCGCCTACCTGAAGAACATCGCGGACGCGGAAGAAGTGGCGCAGGACGTGTTTCTAGCGTATCTGCAGAAGCGTCCCGTCTTCGACAGCGACGAACACGAGAAGGCATGGCTGATCCGAACCGCCATCAACAAGAGCAAGAACATGCTGAAGGCCGGCTGGTTTCGCAACCGCGTTCCGGTGCCCGAAGACCTGAGCTACCTCCCGAAGGAAGAGAACGAGGTCCTGCAGGCCGTGCTCTCCCTCGAGAAGAAATACCGCATCCCGATTCACCTGCATTATTACGAAGGTTATTCCATCCAAGAAATCGCGGCGATTATGCAGGCCAAGCCGGCAACGGTCGGAACCTGGCTGGCGCGAGGACGACTGTTGCTGAGAAAGAAGATCGGAGGCTTGGAGGATGAGGAAATCTGTCTATAAATCCGCGATGGACCGCGTGAAGACCAGCGAGGATTTCAAAGAAGCGACGTACCAGAAACTGAAGCGCGAGCTGGAGCGGCCCGCGCAGACGATGGAACCACCATTAAACGCTATGACAAACACCAATACACCGAAGGAGCGGATACGCATGGAAAGAACGATGAAACGGAAAGTAACGGGTTGGACGGTCGGGATCGCGGCATGCGCGGTGCTGTCGTTCGGAATCCTCTCGATGAACCACAGCAATAGCCCGGCCTCGCCGGTCTCGCCGCCGGCATCTACGTCGACGAACGCGCCGATCATGGGCAAGGTGGCCGTGAACATCGACGGCGTCATCTCCGAAGTGGGCGCGGACGGCAAGAGCTTCAAGGTCGGCGACCTGTGGGTTACGGTTACGGACGCCACGAAGTGGGGCAGCAGCGAGCCGACGGCCGTCGCGCCGTCGAAGGAGATCCAGGTCGGCAACATCGTATCCGGCTACACTGCGCAGGACGTATCGACCGGTAAAGTAACGGCGGACGTCATCTACACCAACCTGGCGGCCGAGAAGCCGGCGACGACGGGCAAAGCGGCCGTCAACATCGAAGGCACGATCACGGAAGTCAGCGCGGACGGCAAGAGCTTCAAAGTCGGCGACCTGTGGGTCACCGTGACGCCGGATACGGCGATGGGCATCGACGGCCCGACGGCCGCGGCACCGTCCGAGGAGCTGCTGCAGAAAGAATTCAAGGTCGGCAACATCGTGTCCGGCTACACGTCCGAGGACGTGGGTACGGGCAAGGTCCATGCGACGCGCATCTACAATAACATGATTCCGCAAAACTAAAAGCGCCGCCGAATCCCGGCGATCGGCCGAATGAAGCGGATTGACGGCAAGGGCGCCTCTTCTGGAGGCGCCCTTGCCGTTGCCGCAGGGCCGGCGGTTCCCGAGGTCCCATGTCGTAACGGCGCTGCTTCGTGTATAATGGATAAGGTTGTCCATTTCATGCCGAAGGGGCTGTTGAACGATGTCCATCAGTTTGAACCCGTATTTGATGTTTGCCGGCAACGCAAGGGAAGCGATCTATTTCTATGAGAAAGCGCTCGGCGGGAAAATCATCGGCATCATGGCGTTCGGCGACATGCCGGCGAACCCGGAATATCCGATGGCGGACCATATGAAGGATCGCGTGATGCATGCGCATCTGCAGATCGGCGAATCGAACCTGATGTTCTCGGATTCGTTCGACGAGACGCCGTTTCAGGTCACCGACGCGGTTCAAATCGCCATTCATCCGACGGAAGAGACGAGAGCGCAGGAAATTTTCGAAGCGCTGGCGGACGGCGGACAAGTCATCCTGCCGATTCAGAAGACGGATTGGAGCCCGATGTACGGCATCGTGAAGGACAAGTTCGGCATTACGTTCCAAGTGAACGTGCCGGGGCAACAGCCGGAATAACGCAACTGGCAGCATGCAACCGAAGCGCCTCCTGCTCGCGACGAACAGGAGGCTTATTTTATGCGCCGCCGTCCGCGGGTGGACGGCGGTACGATTGGCTCGCGTTAAGGGGGAGATTGCGGTATGGAACATAAACAATGGGCGGCTTCGTGCTTCAACAAGGTCTGGGACCTGCTGGGCAAGGAGGACCGCTCGGAGCGCGACGACGAGGAGATGGTGCATCTCTGCCACGCGTCGTTCTGGCATTGGTCCCAGCACGAGGGGCATACGGCGGCGAATATCTCGGTCGGCTACTGGCAGCTGGCGCGCGTGTATGCCGTTATTGGGCAGGGGCAGCAGGCGCTGGCGTACGCGGAGAAGTGCTTGAACGTCACCGCCGAGGCGAAGCTGGCGCCGTTTTATATGGCCTATGCGTACGAAGCGCAGGCGCGGGCGTATGACGTGCTGGGAGAGCGGGAACGGACGGCGGCCGCGGCGGCGGAAGCATCGCGCTGGACGGAGCAAGTGACGGACGCGGAGAGCCGCGGCTGGCTCGCCGCGGACTTGGCGTCGATCGGCCCCCGGACGGCCGCGCACGAATAGGGTACAAGCTGCTCGTACCGGGCAGCTTTTTTTGCGGCGCGGGCGGCGAGCCCGGCGGGGCGCCCGGGCCGATTCGCTTCGGAGCCGTAAACATCCCATCGAATTGACACGAGTCTGCAACCTTATGCCTAGGCGTTACGTCTATAGCTCGCGCGGTCTCTGTATTCTTGGGATTCCTGCATGTTGAAGCGATAATTTTCGTTCAATAAGAGAGACTAATCGAGGATTCCGTTCTTCCGAAGGGTTTTTTTTATCGGCTGGCATGCTATAATGCTTCGTGTCTGGTATATGGGATGTTTTATACATAGTGATGTAATGTTATCCTCCATACAGCGCCATTATTACATGAAAGAGGGATATGAATGCCTAGCAAAGCAAGAAAAGTGGCGATCGTCGGCGTCGGCGCCGTCGGCGCCAGCTGCGCGTATGCGCTTGTTAACCAATCCATCTGCGACGAGCTCGTGCTCATCGGCCGTTCGGCCGGGAAGGTGCACGCCGATGCGCTCGACCTGTCTCACTGCATGGATTTCACCCATAATCGCACGAAGGTCGTCACGGGCACGTACGCGGACTGCCGGGATGCCGACATCGTCGTCCTGAGCGCGGGCGTGGTCATGATCCCCGGCGGCACCCGCCTCGATCTGGCGGCCAGCTCGCTGGAGATCTACCGCGAGATCGTGCCCCAAATCGTAGACGCCGGCTTCGAGGGCGTGTTCCTCGTGGCGGCGAACCCCGTCGACGTCGTGACCGGCATCGTCCTGCAGCTGTCCGGCTTCCCGCGCTCGCGCGTCATCGGTACCGGCACGTCGATCGACTCCGCTAGGCTGAAGACGCTGCTGGCCGAGCATCTGCCCGTCGACCCGCGCAGCATCAACGGCTTCGTGCTCGGGGAGCACGGCGACTCGCAGTTCCCCGCCTGGTCGCACGTGACGATCGGCGGTAAGCCGATCCGCGATATTCTCGCCCAGCACAGCGAACGGTTCGACCGTCTGGACCTGGACGAAATCGCGCTTCAGACGCGCAACACCGGCTGGCAGATCCTGCAGGCGAAGGGCGCCACGACCTACGGTATCGCCAGCGCGCTGGCCGCGATCGTTCGTTCGATCTTGAACAACGATCACAGGATCTTCGCGGTGTCCGCCTATCTGGAGGGCGAGTACGGCCAAAGCGGTCTCTGCGCTGGCGTGCCGGCGATTCTGACGCGCGAAGGCATGACCGAAATCGTCGAGCTGAACCTCACGCCCGACGAGCACCGCCGCTTCGCCGAGTCGTGCGGCGTCATCCGCGGCGCGATGGAGGCGCTGGGGCTCGAGCCGATCGCGCATCTGTAGCCGACGGCTGCCGCGGAAGAGACATAATTCGGCGCCCGGCGAATCGGGCGCGGCGACAGAGGGAGAGGCGGAGACGCCTCTCTTTTTTGCGTGTCCAGCGGGGCGCAACCCGGGGTTGCGGGGGGCCGCAACGAGCGCGGGCTTTACTTTCGGCCGGCGTTTCCCCCAAGATGAAGGGAGAGAAGATGATGCGAGAGGCGAGGGGAGTGACCATGGTGTTTGGCGAGAAATTGAAAGGCGAGCGCACGAAGCGGGGCTGGTCGCAGGAGGAGCTGGCGGAGAAGCTGTTCGTGAGCCGGCAGTCGGTGTCGAAGTGGGAGAACGGCCAGAATTATCCCGGCATCGATATTCTGATCCGGATCAGCGATCTCTTCGGCGTCACCCTCGACGAGCTGCTGCGAAGCGATGGGGCGTTGACCCGAAAAGTAATCGAGGACGGCAAACAGCTGGCCCATCCCAAGTTGAAATTCGCGTTCGACGCGGCGTTCTGCCTGGGGGCGATCCTGCTCGTCATCAAGCTGGCCGTGCTCCTGCTGAACAAGACGACATCGCTTGAGCTGCCGCTGATCGGCAGCCCGTGGCTCTGGAACTTCGGCCCGCTCGTACTGATGGTCGGGGCAGGGATCGGTTCCGGCATCGTGAAGGAGAAGTACAAGACGGACTAGGCGCGTTTCCCGCCCGGCGCCGGCGGCCTCGGCCCGCGCGGCCGCCGGGCTGACGCCTGCCCAGGCTGCCCGGCGCCATCCGCTGCGCCGCGCGCGGCATTCGCCGGACCGACGGTCCCGGCGTTTTTTTGGCGTTTCCGGGTTTTCCGCCGGGCCGGGCGCGGGCGGGTGCCCGCGGCGGACAAAACCGGTCCGCGATCGCGTCCGCTGTGTTATGATAGCGGGGCAGGCTTTAAGCCGGACAATTTGACTGCGAGAGCAAGGGGATAGGCATGAAAATCACGATCGGCATGTTCGCCCACGTGGATGCGGGCAAGACCACGCTGGCCGAGCAGCTGCTGTACCATACGCGAAGCATTCGGGAGCGGGGCCGGGTCGATCATAAGGACGCCTACCTCGACAGCCACGAGATCGAGCGCGCCCGGGGGATCACGGTGTTCGCGGACCAGGCCGTCATGACTTACGAAGGCGATAAATACTACCTCGTCGATACGCCGGGGCACGTCGATTTCTCGCCGGAGATGGAGCGGGCGATCCGGATCATGGATTACGCGATTCTCATCGTCAGCGCGGCGGAGGGCGTGCAGGGCCACACGGAGACGGTGTGGCAGCTGCTGCGCAAGCACCGCGTCCCGACGTTCTTCTTCCTGAACAAGACGGACCGGACCGGCGCGGACCCGGACCGGACGCTCGGAGAGATCCGCGCGCAGCTGACGCTCGACGCGAGCCTGCTGACCGGCCATTTCGCCGGCGGCGAAGTCGGGGAGGCGCTGCGGGAAAGCCTGGCGGAGCGCGACGAGGCGCTGCTGGAGGCGTTCCTGGCGGGCGCGGGGGATGCGGCGTTCTGGCTGGAGGCGCTGCGGCGCCTCATCCGGGAGTGCCGGCTCTATCCGTGCATGAGCGGCTCCGCGCTGCAGGACGCCGGCGTGACGGATTTCCTCGAACAGCTGCACGCGCTGACGGTCACGGCGTACGAAGAAGCGGCGCCTTTCGGGGGACGGGTATATAAGATCCGCCACGACGCGAGCGGCGCGCGGGTGACGTACGTCAAGGCGCTGAGCGGCGAGCTCAAGGTGCGCGACGAGGTGTTCTACGGCACCGGCGAGGCGCGGATCGGCGAGAAGGCGACGCGGCTGCTGCTCGTGAACGGCAGCAAGACGCAGGCGGTCGACCGCGTCGCGGCGGGCGATCTGTTCGCGGTGACCGGCCTGTCGGGCGCCGAGACCGGCGAAGGGCTGGGCGCCTGCGCGGAGCGGATCGGCTACGAGCTCGTGCCGACGCTGACGTCGAAGGTGGCGTTCGCCGAGACGCTGAACCCGAAGGAAGTGCTGAAGGCGTTCCGGATGCTGAACGCGGAGGATCCGTCGCTCGGCGTCGTCTGGGAGGAGAGCCTGCAGGAGATCCATATCCGCGTCATGGGCGTCATTCAGCTCGAAGTGCTGCAGCAGCTGGCGAAGGAGCGCTTCGGGCTCGACGTCGCGTTCGGCGCGCCGGAGATTCTCTACAAGGAGACGATACGGTCGGCGGTGCGCGGCTACGGCCACTTCGAGCCGCTCCGGCATTACGCCGAGGTCCATCTGCTGCTGGAGCCGGGCGAGCGGGGCAGCGGCCTGACGTTCGTCAACGCCTGCCACGCGGACGACCTCAGCGTCGGCAACCAGAACCTGATCCGGACGCATCTGTTCGAACGGGACCATCACGGGCTGCTGACGGGCATGCCGCTGACCGACGTCCGGATCACGCTGCTCACCGGCGCGGCGCATAACGAGCATACGCACGGCGGCGATTTCCGCGAGGCGGCGTTCCGCGCGCTGCGCCAGGGGCTGGAGAAGGCGGACAACGTGCTGCTCGAGCCATATTACGCGTTCAAGCTCCGGGTGGGGATGGACGAGCTGGGCCGGGCGCTGTCCGATATCCAGCGGGCGGCCGGGCAGTTCGACCCGCCCGCGACGACGGCGTCGCACGCCGTCGTGACGGGACGCGTGCCGGTGGCGACGTTCATGGACTACGGCGCGGAGCTGGCCGCGTACACGCACGGCAAGGGCACGCTGCAGCTCGTCTTCGACGGCTACGACCGCTGTCACGACGAGCAGGCGGTCATCGCCCGCAAGGCGTACCGGAAGGACGCGGATCCGCTCTACAGCTCGTCCTCGATCTTCTGCGCGAAGGGGCACGGCTACACGGTGCCGTGGGACGAGGCGGAAGCCAAAATGCATTTGTTATAACGGCCGGGGCCGGACGGCGGCCCGCGGCCGCAGTATTCAAAGCCGTTGGGGGAGGACAATCCAGGTGGCCAAAGCAATATCCCGGTCGGTGCCGCTCGGCATGACCGTATTTCCGATTCTGTTCGCGATCAGCGTCGTGCATCTGCTGAACGATACGATGCAGTCAACGGTGTCGGCGCTGTTCCCGGTGCTGCGCGATTCGATGAATCTCAGCTACAAGCAGATCGGCTTCATCGCCTTCGCGATGAATATGACCGCGGCGGTCATTCAGCCGCTCGTCGGCATGTACGCGGACGTGCGCCCGCGGCCGTACATCCTGCCGATCGGCGTGGTGTTCACGCTCGTCGGAGTCGTAGGGCTCGCGCTCGCGCCCGAGTATATCTATCTCGTGCTCGCGGTCATGCTGATGGGCATCGGCTCGGCGATCTTCCATCCGGAGTCGTCGCGCGTCGCCTATATGGCCGCGGGAGGCAAGCGGGGACTGGCGCAGTCGATCTTCCAGGTCGGCGGCAATATCGGCGGCGCGCTCGGCCCTGTCATGAGCGCCGCGATCTTCGTGCCGCTCGGGCAGATCAGCGTGCTCTGGTTCTCGATCGCGGCGATCGCCGCGATGATCATTCAGGCGTACGTCGCCCGCTGGTATGGCCAGAACGCGCCGCTGCTCCGCCCGGCGGCCAAGCCCAAAGCAGCGGCCGCGATGCGGGAGCGCGCCGCGGAATCGCCGCTGACGCGCAGGCAGGTCGGCTGGGCGATCGCCGTGCTCGTGTTTCTCGTCTTCACGAAGCACATCTACATGGCCGGCCTGTCCAGCTATTATAGCTTTTATTTGATTGATCATTACGGCGTGACGGTGCAGCACGCGCAGCTGTTCCTGTTCGCGTTTCTGGCGGCTTCGGCGGCGGGCACGTTCTTCGGCGGGCCGCTCGCGGACCGCTACGGGCGCCGCAACATCATCTGGTTCTCGATTCTCGGCACGGCGCCATTCTCCATTTTGCTGCCGTACGGCAGCTTGGCATGGACGGCAGCGATGTGCATCTGCGCGGGCTTCGTGCTCTCCTCGGCGTTCTCGATCATCGTCGTGTTCGCGCAGGAGCTGCTGCCGGGCAAGGTCGGGCTCGTCTCGGGCCTGTTCTTCGGCCTGGCGTTCGGCATCGGCGGACTGGGCTCGGCCGCGCTCGGCTGGGTCGCCGACGCGACGAGCATCGAGTTCATGATGAAGCTGTGCGCGTACTTGCCGCTGCTCGGCGTGCTGGCCGTGTTCCTGCCCAAGGACGATAAGGTTCGCGCGTAACGGACGGACGGCGGGCATGGCGCGGAGGCGCGGAATCGATGGCTGCACGCGTCTCATTCGGCACGATATCATCAGCTACGCAAGCGTATATGGCGCCCTTCGGGGCGCCTTTTTTGGCGTAATAGCCGGTTCTCGCCTAGCCGTCGACGCGCCGCGCGCCATGATCGGCGTATCCTGCGGCGGGCTTAGGCGGAAAGGACGGCCGGCGTTCAAGCCGCCGCATCCATGAAGTTTAAAAGGTAAACGGTAAAGTTTAAAAGGCAACGTTTAAATGTTGAAGGGCAGCCGCTAAACTTTATCTTTTAAAAAGCACCGTTTAACCGTTAACGTTCACGCCCGCTATGCGCCTAAGACTCCCTCCGCGTCCACAAAATTGTTAAAAACCCCTAATAAACCTCCGAAGTCCCGCCGGCCCTGCGAATCTATATAGAATCTCATAAGGTTGGGAGAGGACGAAAGCACATGGCCAAACAGGATATTCTTACCGCAACGCTGGATTTAGCGATCGATAACGGAAGCAGCCATATCAAAGGCATTTTCGACGAGCTCGGCAACGACTTTATTTTTCCGAATGTGGTGGCGCAGCCATTCGGCGAACGCTACCTGCTGATGGAGCAGGGCGATCCCCTCGATTTCCTCGACGTGCAGATCACCTCGCCCGCGCTGGATTCGGAGCAGTACCGGCATGTGTACGTCGGCAACCTGGCGATCGGCGACGAAGGGATCGTGCACGAGATCGTCGGCGACAAGGCGGTGCAGAAGAAGGCGCAGCGGCCCGAGACGATGGTGACGCTCCTGACGGCGGCGGCGTACGCCGTGGCCAAGAAGCACGAGGACGCGATCGCGCGGGGCAAAAACCGCATCAAGGCCGCGGTGAACCTCGGCACGGGCCTGCCGATCCGCGAGATTACGAAGTTCAGCGAAGAGTTCGCGCACAAGATCGCCGGCGGCGTCCATTCCGTCACGTTCGTGACGACGCCGGGCCTCAAGGGCGTCACCGTCGAGCTGGAATTCGTCCTGCCGACGGGCATCAGCATCGACGACGTCTCCGGCGTCTACGACATGGAGGCGACGGCCAAGGCGCAGCTGGCGCATAAGGGCTTCGGCATCGCGGACGTCGGCGGGGTGGACATGGATATCGCGTTCTTCCGGCCGGGCCTCGATCTCGATCAGCGGCATTCCACCGGCGCGAAGATTTACCTGAACGACGCGCTCGAGAACATCCGCAACGAGGTGAACGCCCAGGGCGAGGAGCTGATCTCCAGCACGGCGGAGCTGACGCTCATGCTCGTGAACAAGGAGTACGAGATCTACGCCGAGGGCAAGGTCGCGTTCGACATGACGCTGCTGGTCAACCGCCACATGCGCATCCTGGCGGAGAAGGTGCTGAAATATGCCCGCAACGCGTGGAAGCATGTCCGGTACGCCAATGAGTTCTGGTTCATCGGCGGCGGGGCGGTCGTGCTTCAGCCGTGGATCGAGAAGCTGAACGCCGAGCTCGGCCTGCCGCTCCGCTTCGACCAGGCGGAGTACAGCCAGTTCCGCAACGCCCGCGGCACGTTCTTCCTGCTGCGGCATGCCCTGAAGCAGGCCGACGCCGAGGCCGAGGCCGCGACTGCCATCGACAAGGAACCCGTCGCGCCTGCCCAGTCCGGCGCGCCCGTACAGCCTTCCGCGGGAGGAGCGGCCGATCCGGCCCGGAAGCCTGACGGCGGCGGGAGCGGGAAGGCTTGAAGAAGAAACGCAGATCGATGGTGCCGGTGTCGCCGGGCAAGGACGTTACGCTCTACATTCCGGCCGATACGCCGCCCGAGGTCATTCGGTACTTGAACCGGCTGAAGGCGGAAGGCATCTTCAGCCAGGGGGTCATGGACATTCTCATTCGGCATATCGTCCGCGAAGAGGCGCTGGAGGCGCTGTCCCGCATGGACGATGACGAGGACATGGCCGAGGACGAGCGCGGAGCGGCGGCGGGACGATTCGATCGCGAGGCGGCGGCGGATGATGCGCTGGCTGCGTCCGCGGGCGGGGAGGACGGCTGCGGGCCGGACGATGCGCCGCCGGCCGAGCCCGCGCCCGCGAAGGCGTTCAGCCTGGACGAGATATTCCGCCAGGCCGGCCGCAACGCCGGCAAGCTCCGCTCCTAGCCGCCCGGCGGCGGGGAAACGCCGAGCCGGGCCGGAACCGATAACGGCAAGAAGGAGGACACTAACATGCCAAACGGACAACAGAACGAGGGGACCCGCAGCTACACGTTGTCGGACGAAGTCTTTCACCAAGCGGGCCTCGATATCCATTCGCAAATGGTGTACATCATCTTGAAGTGCTTCGCCACGGAATCGCATTTCCCGAACGTAGCGGAGATCGCGAAGCTGGGGCGGATGGACGAGAAGCAGGCGGTGAAGGCGCTGCAGCGGCTCGTCGAGCTGAAGATTCTCCCGCTGAAGCTGTTCCGCCGCATGGTCGGCGTCTTCCAGGACGACCGGCTGTCCTGGTCGGCGAAGGGGCTGCTGCTCTTCTGCAAGGAGCACCCGCGCGTCGAGCTGCACAGTTTGCTCGAGATGGCGTCCCAATCCGGCGAGGACGAGGAGAACATCCGCCGCTCGCTGCAGGAGCTGAGCCTGTACGGCTACTTGGACGAGTTCCCGGAGTGGCGAAAGATCGCGACCTGATTCGCGCGCGGCGGTCGGCGCTCCGGGCTGAGCCACCCGCGAGGGCGATACGCCAAACAGCCCCGGCACGGAGCCGGGGCTGTTTGGGATGCCGTTTGCGCGGCGCGGTTGGTTAGGCCTTCACCGCCGCGGACTTGCGGTCGAGCGCGAGGCAGGCGAGGGCGACGGCGAGCGCCGAGGCGACCAGCACGGCGCCGACCCACGGCAGCGCTTCGAGCGACAGCTGCGTGATGACGGTGCCGCCGACGAACGCCCCCGTCGCGTTGCCCAGGTTGCCCGCGGAGTGGCTCGTCGTGGAGGCGAGCGCCGGCGCGGACTTCGCGAGGCTCATGATCCGCACCTGCATGCCCGGGAAGACGGCGAAGGAAGCGGCGCCCCAGAGGAACACGGTCGCGACGGCCGCTGCCGGACTGTGAACCGTGAACGTGAATAGCGTCAGAATGACGCAGATCGCGGCGTAGAGCCCGAGAATAGTGGGCATCAGCTTCCAGTCCGCGAGCTTGCCGCCGACCATGTTGCCGAGCGTGACGCCGCAGCCGAACAGGACGAGAATCCACGTGACGCTATGCTCGGCGAAGCCGGTGACCTGCACGAGCAGCGGCGTGATGTAGGTGAAGACCGCGAACAGGCCGGCGTTGCCGAGCACCGCGGTCAAGAGGAACAGCAGCAGCCGCGGGTTGGCCAGAGCGGCGATCTGCTTGCCGATGCCGACGGGCTCCTCCGGCTTGAGCTTCGGAACGAGGATCAGGATGCCGATCAGCGTCACGACGCCCATGAGCGCGATCGTGGCGAACGAAGCCCGCCAGCCCATATGCTGGCCGATGAACGTGCCGACCGGCACGCCGATGATGTTGGCGATCGTGAGGCCGGCCATCATCATCGAGACGGCGCCGGCCCGCTTCTCCGGCGCGACCAGCCCGGAGGCGATGACGGCCCCGACGCCGAAGAACGTGCCATGCGTCAGCGCGGTCAGCAGCCGGGCGCCCATGAGCACGGCGTAATTCGGCGCGAAGACGGAGATGGCGTTGCCGAGAATGAAGAGGCCCATCAAGAAGCAGAGCAGCTGCTTCTGCGGGATGCGGTGCGTCAGGACGGTCAGGATCGGAGCGCCGACGGCGACGCCGAGCGCGTACATCGTGATGAGCTGGCCCGCGGCGGAGATGCTGACGCGCAGGTCGTCCGCGACGTTCGGCAGGATGCCCATGATGACGAATTCCGTCATGCCGATGGCGAAAGCGCCGAGCGTCAGCGAGAGCAGCGGAAGCGCGGACGGCTTTTTGCGAACGGCGGGACGGCGGATAGAAGCATGCGATAATTCCATGAGATGCGTTCACCTTTCGTGATGTGTGGCGTCTTGGCTGAAGGCCGCGCAAGCTGTCGCTTCGCGCGAATTCAATCAATCCCGGCGGCGCTTCGGCCGCCGGAAGCTACCCCTATTGTGTGGCGTGCCGGGCCAGAATACAAGGGAATTTACGAAATTTCCATCAATCGTAATGGATGTAAGCGCTTCGTCAGATGACCTGTGGAAATGACAAACAAATGTAAGCGCAGCCATACGCAATTCCGCTCCCGCCTCGGGTGCTAGAGAGGGCAGAGACGGCGGCGCGGGACGATCCGGAGCGGCGATTGACAAACGAAAGTCGTTGTACCTATAATCACTACAACGAAAGGGTGTTGAACGTGCAGATCAGCAGCAGATTTTCCATCGGGGTGCATATCTTGTCGCTCCTCGCGATCAATCCGGACGAGCATCAGACGTCGGAATGGATCGCCGGCAGCGTCGGCACGAATCCGGTCGTCATCCGCCGGGTGCTCGGGCAGCTGAAGAAGGCCGGGCTCGTCCGCGTCCGCGCCGGCAGCGGCGGGGCGTCGCTCGCGCGCGGACTTGGGGACATCACGCTGCTGGACGTCTACCGCGCGGTCGAGGTCGTGGAGGCGGGCAAGCTGTTTCACGTCCACGGACAGCCGAATCCGGACTGCGAGGTCGGCGCCAATATCGAGCAGGTGCTGCGGCTGCTGCTTTTGAAGGCGCAGGACGCCATGGAGGGCGTGCTCGCGGCGGTGACGATGGCGGAGCTGGTCGACGTGCTGGCCAAGGAAATCAAGAAAAGCGCGTCGCGGTAAGCGCGGCAGGCGGCACGGCGCGCCGAGCGCCTGGCGCTTGGCGGCGTTCCATCCCATTATCGCCGGTATAGACCGTTTCGGAGGCAAGCTCGCTTCCGGACGGTCTATTTTTATGCGGCGGTGCTTCCGTGGCAGCCGGAACGGTGTCCCCGGGGAGGGAACGATGGTATCTTGCCGGCCGGCCGGATTCCTTGCATACTGGCGGCACGCTAGCAGCATTGGGACGTCGTTTGGCTGGGGGGCGGGGATCCGTGTGATTCCCGTCGTTGGCCGGTTTCCGGCGGCGGCGTGCGTTCGCTGTGGAATTGCGGTTGACAGCAGGCAGGCAAGCCTCTATAGTTGAACGTAATGATAATGAGAATCATTATCGTATATAATGTACAAGCGCGTACATACGAAGGGGAATCGTCACATGAAGAAGGTAGTCGTACCGATTATGCTCGTGCTGCTGCTCGCGCTCAGCGCCTGCGGCAGCAAAGCCGCGAACGAAGGGGCGGCGAACGCGCCGGCCGGGAACGGAGCGGCGAACGGCGCGGCGGGGAATGAGGCGGCGTCCGGCAGCGCAGCGTCCGGGAGCAGCGCCTCGGGCGGCAACGCTTCGGGCAACGCGGCGGAAGCGCCGTCCGGCACGGTTACGTACCCGTCCGAGAACGGCCCGGTCGAGGTGCCGGCCCATCCGCAGCGCATCGTCGGTCTGACGAACGCGCCGAACGTCGTCTCGCTCGGCGGGACGCTGGTCGGCGTCGACGAGTGGACCAACAAGAACCCGCTGTTCACCGATAAGCTGAAGGGCGTTCAGATCGTCTCGGAGAACGACCTCGAGAAGATCATCGAGCTGCAGCCGGACCTCATCATCGCCGGGTCGTACATGAAGAACCTCGACAAGCTGAAGGAAATCGCGCCGACCGTTGTCTACACGTGGGGCAAGCTGGACTATCTGTCGCAGCAGGTCGAGATCGGCAAGCTGCTGGGCAAGGAGCCGGAAGCGCGGGCGTGGGTCGAGGACTTCAAGGCGCGCGCCGCCGAGACGGGCAGGGCGATCAAGGCGAAGATCGGCGAGCAGGCGACGGTCACCGTCTTCGAGACGGACAACAAGGACTTCTACGTATTTGGCAATAACTGGGCGCGCGGCACCGAGCTGCTGTACCAGGCGATGGGGCTGAGCATGCCGGAGAACGTGAAGAAGGACGCGCTCGGGCCGGGCTATTACACGCTGTCGCCGGAGGTGCTGTCGCAGTATGCGGGAGACTACGTCGTGCTGAGCCGGAGCAGCGCATCCGACAACGCGATCATGAAGACGTCGGCATGGACGAACATCCCGGCCGTCAAGAACAATCGCGTCATCGAGATCGACACGGAGGCGTCCTCGTACAGCGACCCGACGACGCTCGAATATTTGCTCGGCATCTTCAAGAAAGGCTTCCTGGGCAGATAGAGGCGCGGGCGCCGTCAGCCGGAGGCGGGCGGCCTTGAACGTCCGCCCGAACGTCCGCCCGAACGTCCGCCCAAGCAAGCAAAAGCCCGCGCCGAGCGCGGGCTTTGTGGTATTGCCGCGGCCTGCCCGCCGCCCGGCGCCCGGGCGGGCGCATGCGGCGGACCGGTGCGTCCGGCAGCGGCCATACGTGCCGCCGATAGCCGCCGGCCGGCCCTATTCGCCGGGCCGCACGATCGCCGGATGCGCGGCGACGATCGTTTCGCACGCCGCGACAAGCCGGGGCAGGTACGCGAGCGTCTGCTCGGCGCGGCGGGCGATGTCGGCGTCCGAGGCGATGCCGAGGTCCGCGGCGGCTTCCTCGAGGGCGGGCACGTGTACGGGCAGCAGCCCGGGCGCGTCCGCGCCGAGAATCTTCAGGCAGCGCGCGAACGTCGCGACGATCCAGAACATCGCCTCGCGTTGGTCGCCGGCGCGGATCATGGCGCGGCTGCCTTCGATGGCGATGGGACGGGCGGCCGGCGTAATGTCGCTGCTGAAGAAGAACGGCGTCCGGCCCGCCTTCGCGGCGGCGTCGAACGTCCGGGCGAGCGCCGCGAGATGGCGCTCGGACCGGGCGGCAGTGAGCGCCTCGCCGCCGAGCTGATCCAGCAGCTCCGCGTATGCGCCTGCATGGCCGCAAGCCCGCAGCGCCTCCCGCGCGGCCGGGTAGCGCCGGCGCACCGTCGGATTGCGCAGCGCCGCGACGAGCGGCAGATGCGCGGTCACGCCGGTCGGGAACAGCCACTGCGTGACCTTGTCGTAGACCGGCGCGCCGTAATCGATGCCGCGCAGGCCGGTTTCGATGCGCCGCCGGACGTGCGCGCAGCGGCGCAGCACCCAGGCCTCATCGGCGAAATGGCGGGCGACCTCCGCCTGCAGCCGCCCGAGCCGGCCGTCGGGATCTGCGATAATGCCATTGACGCGGAAGCTCCCGGCCAGATGATAGTCGGCCAGTACGGCCTCGGCAGAGGCCAGATTGTCCCACGCTAGAACCGTTACTTCCAGGAGCGCGCCGTCGTACCGGAATTTCCCCGGCTTGAGCGGTGCCTCCGCTTCCCCCGTTACGACCACCACGTCGACGTCGGACGACTCCGGCAGCTCGGCCTCGTCCGGCATGCCGACCGTCGAGCCGCTGAAATACGCGCCGCGGAAGCTGCGCTCCCGCGCGGCCTGCGCCGCTACCCATGCGGCCGCGGCCTGCTTGGCCCTGCCTACATTCATGCCGTTTCCCCCTTCGCGCATTTGGGATATCACTGTCTATCCTACCAAATGCCGCCGGATCAGGGGGGATTTATTTGTTTTTGCCGTGTTTTTTGTCATTGTTTACTGTCCGGACGTGTTCTCGCCGGATGGATTGCCGCCGGGCTGGCTGCCCCCGGGGCTGCTGTCGCTGGAATTGCCGCCGCCCGGTTGATTGCCGCCGGGCTGGTTGCCGCCCGCGCCGCTGCCGCCTGCTTGGTCGCCGCCCGCCTGGCCATTGACGCTCGCTTGACTGCCGCCCGCGCCGCCGCCACTCGCCTGTCCCCCGCCCGCGCCGCCGTCGCTCGTGCCGCCGTCGCCCGCTTGTCCGCCGTCCGCGCCGCCTTCGCCCGCCTGGATGCCACCCGATGCGCCTGCGGCCGGGGGCCGGAACCACGAGACTACGAGCAGCAGGAGCGGCAGGACCAAGCCGAAGGTGGCCGAGTAGAACGGCCAGATCTCGCCGGCGAACACCCGGAAATAGACGATGTTGGGGTAGACGAGAATCGACAGGATGCCCATGAGGATGCCGAAGGGCACGATCATGGGGCGGTACGATTGCAGCCGCAGCACCTGGGCGAACCCGAGCAGCGCGGCGTAGAAGCTGAGCGACAGCTTGAAGAAGATCGTCAGGAACCAAATGATGGCGACCAGCACCTCGATCCGCTGGAGGAATTCGCCGACCTGGATCTTTTTCGCCAGGGTGTAGCTGGGGAATGTGTGCCGCGAAGCGAAGTCCCAGCCGAGGACGAACACGCACAGCAGCGTAATGACGATAATGACGAGACCGCCCAGCACGGCGCCCTTCAGGAACGGCATGCCGATCTTCGGCTTGTTGACGGCGGGAATGATCATCAGGAAGACGGTCAGTTCCAGGTACGGAATGCTGATGACCGACAGGCTCCCGTGGAGGATCGCTTTCGTCCCCGCTTCGAAGACGGGCTGAACGCGGTCGAACTGGATTTGGGGCAGCAGGAATACGATCAATAGCAGCAGCATGGTCAAGATCCACGGCAGGAAAATTTCCGCCGTGCGCGCGATGACCTCGAGGCCGAGGCTCGCGCCCATCAGAATCGCCATGATGAACAAGAGGTGCACGATCTGGATCGGCGTCTCGGGCATGACGATCGTCGTAATGAAGTCCCCGACGTTGCGCAGGACCAGGGAAGCGAGCAGGAAATAAAACGAGAAAAACAACAGCCCGACCAGCCTCCCGAGCCAGGTGCCGAGAATCTGCTCGGCGAACTGCACGAGGGTCTGGCCGGGATAGCGGGTGGCGAGCACGATGTAGAGTCCGATGAGCAGCGCGCCGACGCCGACGCCGATGACGGCGGATATCCATCCATCCTGCTTCGCGATGGCTGTCAGGCCCGACGGAACGATCAGAATCGAGCTGCCCAAGCTGAAGAGGAGCGTCAGAATCGCCAGCTGCCGCGCGCTGATTTTGCCATGTTCGGTCATTGTTCGGACGCTCCTCTCCGCCGGGATTAATTCAGCATGGACAAGACGGCTCTGCTCATGGGCTTATAGATGACGGTCAGCCAATCGAGCGGATCGGGCAGCTCGACGCGGAAGCTGTACAGCATGTTCAGCGTCACGCCCGCGGCCAGCAGGCACGCCGACACTGCCAGCTCCTTCTTCTGCCCGTTTCGCTTCAGCCGCGGATACTGGAAGCGGACGACGAGGGCCGCCATGATCAGCACGATCCAGATCAATCGGACTCCTCCTTCATCCGTTCCAGGAAGGATTCCACAACCGAGCCGGTGCGGCGGATCTTCGCGGTCACGTTAATGTGGACGGGGAGCTCGGCGAATCGCTGCTCCCAGCGGTCCTTCATCCGGTTCCACGCGCGGTAGTCGGCACGGTGGATGGCTGAGCCGAAGCCGAAAATATCCGACTTGTAGTATTTCGCCCGCGCGACGGCGGCTTTCATCATGTCTTCGATCTGGTCGCTCAGCTCCTTCTCGAGCTGCACGATCGCTTCGTTGGTCGCGATGTTCATGCCGCATTCGACCTCGCCGATGTTGCCTTCCGCCATGACGGTCACGTCGATCCGCGGCTCGCCGTTCACGACCCGTCCTTTGATCCGGTGGTTCGCGTGAATGAGTTCCACTTCCAGATCGTCCCCGCCGGCGCAGGGCATCCGTATGATCGTGCTTTCGATATTGCCGCGGATGAAATTATAGCCCATGCTCTGCTTGTCGTTCAGCCAGCCTACGAGCTTGTCCTTGCGGAACACGGCGAGATTTTGATACTGAAGCAGCGCGGGCGGAGTAATGCTGCTCAAGTTCGTTCTCGTCCGGCCTAGCCGGGGGCTCCCCTGAATGCGAATTCCGGCCAGCACGGGATCCTTGCCCTGGTCGACGAGATCGTAGATCAGCTGATGCAGATCTACCTTCACGGTAGAGCCCCAGTCGCGCTGCGAGGCTTCGAGCGAGGTGAATATCTTGTCCGTCGGCAGCTTCTCGAGCGGCGTGAGCACTTCCAGCACGTCGTTCGCCGTCGCGCCCCGGGCGACAACGATGTAGAAGTCCGTGCGCAGCTCGTGGTCTCGGGACAGTCCGTCGAGCACCTTGGCGATACCGGCCCGCGCCAGGTCCTCTCCGATCACGAGGATGCGCAGGTGGGAGGAATAGATTTTTCGCGGTGCGATCGTGGTCATCTCGCGAATCGCTTCGAAGATGGATCGCTCATTGGTCGTGCGCAGCGTCGTAACGGGCACGCGGCTGCCGCTGCCTTTGCCGGAACCGATCTCGGTGGCGTTGATGATCTGGACCGACACGCCGTACCGATCGCCGATTTTGTCGAAGCCGTATGCCGTCGCGATCGCGATTTCGTTCAGCTCCTTGCGGTTCCAGCAGCCCGTCAGCAGGAGCGCGAGCAGGGAGATCAGGACGAGTTTGAGTGCTCGGGTGGCGTTCATGCTGCGGTCCTCCCTTTCGTCGAGTGAGCCGGGCTAGCCGCGGGAAGCGGGCTTATGCGGCGGGTCGTCCTTCTGCCGGGTCACGTTCGTCTGGCTGACGAGCCGCGGCCGGGTCAGCATCGCCCACTGCGGAACCCGGAAGATGGCGTCCTTCTGGTCGTCCGCGACGTACGGCGCGAACGGCGCCATGTACGGAACGCCGAACGAACGCAGGCTGCACAGATGCAGAATCATGACGATGGTGCCGACGAGTATGCCGCACAGGCCGAATGATGCGGCCAGCATCATCAGCACGAAGCGGATCATGCGGATGGAGATCCCCATGTTGTACGACGGAATCACGAAGTTCGAGATCGCCGTGATCGCGACGACGATGACCATGGCCGGACCGACGAGCCCGGCGTCGACCGCGGCCTGCCCGATGACGAGCGCGCCCACGATCGACACCGCCTGGCCGACCGTGCGGGGCATGCGGACGCCGGCCTCCCGCAGAATCTCGAAGGTGACCTCCATCAGCAGCGCCTCGATGAACGCCGGGAACGGAATACCCTCGCGCTGGGCGACGACGCTGATGAGCAGGGGCGTCGGGATCATCTCCTGATGGAACGTCGTGATCGCGATGTACGCGGATGGCCCGAACAGCGCGATGAACAGGCAGACGTACCGGAGGATGCGCAGCAGCGTTGCGATATCCGCGCGCTGGTAGTAGTCCTCCGGCGTCTGCAGGAAGTGTGCGAACAGCGCGGGCACGAGCAGGACGAACGGGGTGCCGTCCACGAGAATCGCGATGCGTCCTTCCAGCAGCCCGCCGGCGATCGCGTCGGGGCGCTCGGAATTGTACATCGTGGGAAACGGCGTATACGCCTCATCCTCGATCAGCTCCTCGATATAGCCGCTCTCGAGGATGCCGTCGATGTCGATCCGGTCCAGCCGCTGGCGGACTTCCTCGACGATCTTGTCGTTCGCGATGCCCTTGATGTACATAATGGCGACGTCCGTCTGCGTGACCCTGCCGATCTGACGCGTCTCCATCCAGAGGTTGGCGTCCTTGATTTTCCGCCGGATGAGGGCGGAATTGGTGCGGAGCGTCTCGGTGAAGCCTTCGCGGGGCCCCCGTACGACCGATTGGGAGGAAGGTTCGTCGACGCCTCTTTCCCGGCACGCGCGGGTGCTGGCGATGATCCCTTCGGTGTGGCCGTCGATCAGCACGACCGCATCGCCCGACAGGATCGCGTGGTACAGCGTGTCCATGTCGGACAGGCCGCCGATGTCGCCGACCTTCAGGATATATTCCCGGATGAGCTTCAGGGGGTTGACGTTGTCGTCGGGCTGCAGGAACTGCTGCGTCTCGCTGCTTTCGACGAGCAGCGACTCGAGCAGCGTCCGCGGATCCGACAGGCTTTCGATATACACGACCGCGGCGGCGTGCGGCTGCCGGTTCGTGCGCACGACGAAACGCCGGATGACGAGATCCGTGCTGCCGCCGAGCTGCGTCTCGATCTGGTTCAGCGCCGCGGTCAGCGAAGCGGGCAGCGCGTTCGCGGCATTCGTCCCGCCCGTGCCCGGCCCTTTCGGCTTCGAGCCGGATTTCGCCTTTAATTTACGGAATGCTTGATAGATATCGACCATGCGTCCTCACCCGGGTGCAGTACTTTTTACCACTATCTCCATAACCGGACGGTTTAAAACACCGACGGGTGCGCGGGACCGGCGCTGTGGAATCTATGCAAGTTAGAGGAATTCCGGCTCCGAATCGCGAATAGAGGGAACGAGACTTATGGCGAATCGTTCTCAATTCCATTCGGAGGTGGCTAGTTATGAAAGCGCTATTTATCGGAGGAACGGGCATTATCAGCTCCGCGATCACGCGGCAATTGGCGGCGGACGGGTGCGAGCTGTACGTGCTGAACCGGGGGAACCGCAATGCGGCGCTGCCGGACAATGTAAAGGTGCTGCAGGCGGATATCAACGACGAGGCGCATGTTGCCGGGCTGATCCGGGAGCTGGAGTTCGACGTCGTGGCGGACTTCATCGCCTTCGTGCCGGAGCAGCTGGAGCGGGATTATCGGCTGTTCAGCGGCAAGACGAAGCAGTTCATCTTCATCAGCTCGGCCTCGGCGTACCAGAAGCCGCTGTCCGATTACCGGGTGTCCGAGAGCACGCCGCTCGCCAATCCGTATTGGGCGTACTCCCGCAACAAGATCGCGTGCGAGGACTACCTCATGAAGCAGTACCGGGAGCAGGGATTCCCGGTCACGATCGTACGGCCGAGCCATACCTACGACGAACGCTCGATCCCGCTCGGCGTACACGGCCGGAACGGCTCGTGGCAGGTAGCGAAACGGATGCTCGCGAACAAGCCCGTCCTCATTCACGGCGACGGCACGTCGCTCTGGACGATGACGCATAACCGCGACTTCGCGAAAGGCTTCATCGGCCTCATGGGCAATCGCCGCGCGATCGGCGAGGCGGTCCAGATCACGTCCGACGAGACGCTCACCTGGAACCAGATCTACGAAGCGATCGCGGACGCGCTCGGCGTGAAGCTGCAGGCGGTTCACGTCTCCTCGGAATTTCTGGCCGCGTGCAGCCGCGAGGACTACACGGGCGGGCTGATCGGGGACAAGGCGAATTCCGTGGCGTTCGACAACGCCAAGCTGAAGCGGCTCGTGCCGGAATTCGTCGCGACGACGCGCTTCGACCAAGGCGTGCGGGAGACCGTGGCGCATATCCTGGCGCATCCCGAGCTGCAGAAAGAGGACCCTGAGTTTGACGCGTGGTGCGATAAGGTGATCGGCGCCCTGAACGGGGCGATCGCGGCGGTGAAGGGCTAGGCGGAAGGCAAGCGCATCGGAGCGGAAGCATCGAGCGGAAGAAGGCGAGAACCCCTGGCGGGTTTTCGCCTTTTTTCGTCCGGGCTGCTAGGTTCGGACGCAGCCGCGGCGCCAGCCGCGGACGGCGGGGTTAGGCGGCTTAGGCTTGCGATACGGCGGCTTCCCGCTGGAAGCTGGTCACCTCGAAGAGGAGGCCGCCGAGCGCCGTGAAATAGAGGGTATACCCGTCCCGCATCCGCCGCGGCTGCTCGGCCGCAATTCCGGCCGCCGCAAGCTTCCGGCGGAAGCCATCGACGCCGGCGATCGTATCGACATAGAACCCGAGGTGGAAATCCTTCGGATACCCTTCGCCGCCTGCGCGCATGGTGCTCAGCACGAGACTGAAGCCGTCATCGTCTCTCATGACGGCGATGGCGTTCCCGTGCCGGCTGATATATTCAAAGCCGAAGACGTCGCGGAAGAAGGCTATCGCTTCGTTCAAATCTGGCACGCATACGTTCAAATGGTTCAATTTCATGAGGGATCGCTCCTTGTTATTTTATTCTAATATCATTAGATTAATCTAATAGTGTTAGATTGTAAAGCGAATGCTATACTGTTCACGTAAGAGAGGTGAACGATCGTGGCGAGACGGCGAATGTATGCCGATAGACCGGGCGATGCGGCGGGCGAGCCGGCCCCGGGCTACATGCCGCTTGAGCGCGGCCGGATTTTGGAGACCGCCCTCAAGCTATTGGACGAGCTTGGCTTGAAGGACTTAAGCATGCGGAAGATTGCCGACGACCTGCAGGTCAAGACGGCTTCCCTTTACTATCACGTCAAGGACAAAGAGGAATTGATGCAGCTGCTGTCCGATCGCATCTGCGGCGGGATGGACCGGATCGATCCCTCCCTCCCTTGGCGGGAGCAGCTCACCCAGTGGGCGAACCAGTTCCGTACCGTGCTGCTCTCCCGCAGGGACGCGGTCGAGTTGTTCCGGCAAACGATCGCAAACGGCCATGAGCGGCTGACCCAGATCGAACGGCTGTTTCAGTGTCTGGTGTCGGCGGGCTTCTCGGACTGTCAAGTGCCTTGGCTCGCGTCCATGGTGAAATCGTTCGTGCTGGGCTTCGCGGAGGAAGAGGCGCGGTTTCGGGCGCGCGCACGCGGCTTTGCGTCCCGCGAGGCCATGAACGAGCATGACGAGCAAGCGTTCCGCCTTCTGCCGGAGGAGCGGTTTCCGAATATGGTCCGACTCGCGGCCGTCACGACCTCGACCGATTGGGAGCAGGAATTCCGGTTCGGCCTGAGCGTGCTGATCGACGGCTTCGCGGCCAAGCTTCCGGCAGGGGAGAGCTAAGGGACGGCGGACCCTATGAAAACAGTACAACTATCCTGTGCCGCGGCGCCGGGGGACGATAAGGAGGACGGACATGGACAACCGCATCGCGATCGAAGCCGTGCAGGACGGGAATATCGAGCAATGCCGCGAGCTCTGCAACGAATTGATGGCGTATCAGAAGGCGCAGGCGCGGATCCGCCCAGAGCTGTTCGACGCCATGAATTTCGACACGCGCATGAAGCGCAGCTGCGAGCACGCGCTGGCGAGCCAGGTCATCGTCGCCAAGGAGGGCGGTGTTCCCGTCGGGTACGCGTTCTCGACGATCGACGACATTTCGCAAAGCCGGCACGCGCTTCCGGACTGGGCGCCGCGAGCGGAGCAGGGGGCGACCCAAGGCCTGTACCCGGATTGGGCCGACCTGCCGGACAAGGTCGGCTGCCTGAACAATCTATATATCCGGGACGGATACCGCCATCTGGGCTTGGGCTCGAAGCTGTTCGGGATGGCGATGGACTGGCTGGACGGGTTCCGCGACGTGGACGTCGTCTTCATCTTCGTGTCGAACGGCAACGAGGCGGCGCTGAACTTCTACCTGAGCCGCGGGTTCGCGTTCAGCCATGACGTCTTCGGCGGGTTCATCCAGGCGACGTACCGGCGGCGGGCGTAACGGCGGGCGGCTAGCCGCCTTGCGTCGAGGTGCCGCAGCGGTACATGACGGTGCTGGAAGGGGAATGGACGTCCGGCCGGTTCGCATGGGCGGGCGCCCGCTTTCGTTCCACGTGGATCAGTTTCAATCTAGACGCGCACGGCCGCAGGGCGGTCGACCGATCCTGCGGCTATCTGCCGCGAAGGACCTCGATTGAGGTCCTTTTTTGCGTTTCGCCCGAACTTCTATACAAATCGACCAGAAATCGAAGGATTGCCCGCTACAGCGGCGGAAGCGCATTCCCTACAATAAGAAGCACAACGGACGTAAAGAAGGTGAAGGATATGAGCAAGGCCGATATGGCGCTCGATCGCAAGACGGCCCAGAGGGAGCGGACTGGAAGCCGCCGGTGGAAGCTGATCCGCGGCAATCTCGATATGTACGCGCTGCTGATTCCCGGGGTGATATTCCTCCTCTTGTTCAAATACACGCCGATGTACGGCATCGTGATCGCGTTCCAGGACTTCAATATCTTCGGCGGTATCAAGGGCAGCGAATGGGTCGGCCTCGAGCAGTTCCGCAAGCTCGTCCACTCGGACGAATTTCTGCAGGTGCTCGCCAACACGCTGCTCATCAGCCTGTACAAGATCGTCCTCCTGTTCCCGATCCCGATCGTGCTCGCGCTGTTCCTGAACGAGGTGCGGCGGATGGTCTTCAAGCGGACGATCCAGACGATCATCTACCTGCCGCACTTCCTGTCCTGGGTCATCATCTCCGGGCTGTTCATCAACATCCTGTCCCCGACCGGAGGACTCGTGAACGAGCTCATCCGCTCGTTCGGCGGGCAGCCGATCTCGTTCCTGACGGAGAACCACTGGTTCCGCAGCGTCGTCGTCTTCACGGCCGGGTGGAAGGAGATCGGCTGGAACGCCATCGTCTTCATCGCCGCGATCGCGGGCATCGACCAGGAGCAGTACGAGGCGGCCGCCATCGACGGCGCGGGCCGGATCCGGCAGATGATCTCCATCTCGCTGCCGGGGATGCTCCCGACGATCATGCTCATGTTCATCCTGCGGATCGGCAGCCTGCTCGAGGCGGGCACGGAGCAGATCCTGACGATGTACAATCCGCTCGTGTACAAGAGCGGGGACGTCATCGGCACGTACGTGTACCGCATGGGCCTCGGCCAGCAGGATTACAGCTTCAGCACGGCGGTCGGCCTGTTCAATTCCGCGGTCGGCTTCCTGCTCATCGTCATCGGCAACATGCTCAGCCGAAAATTTCTGCAGCGCAGCATCTGGTAGGAGGCGATCGACACGATGCGCAGCACATCTATCCGCGATTACGCGCTGGATACCATCATCTATTGCTCGCTCACGCTCATGGGGCTCGCGACCCTGCTTCCCTTCGCGAACGTGCTCTCGAAATCGGTCAGCGAGGAGTGGGCGATCGTCGCCGGCAAGGTCGGCATCGTCCCGGTCGGCTTCCAGCTCGACACGATGCGGTTCGTCGTCACGTCGGGGCAGTTCCTGCACGCGCTCCTCATCTCGGCGCTCGTCGCCGTCGCCGGCACGCTGGCGTCGCTGCTCGTGACGGCGATGACGGCGTACCCGCTCTCGAAGCGGGAGCTGCCCGGCACGGGCCCGCTCATCGTGCTGTTCATCTTCACGATGATGTTCAACGGCGGCATCATTCCGAACTACCTGCTCATCCGGCAGCTCGACCTGATCGACAATCTGGGCGCGCTCATCCTGCCGGCGCTCGTCAGCGTGTTCAACATGCTCGTCATCAAGAGCTATTTCGAGAGCCTCCCGGCGAGCCTGGAGGAGTCCGCGAAGCTCGAGGGGGCGCGGAATTACACGATACTCTTCCGCATCATCCTGCCGCTCAGCGGTCCCGTGCTCGCGACGATCGGGCTGTTCTACGCGGTGTACTACTGGAACGACTACTTCAACCCGATGCTCTACATCAACAGCGCGTCCCTGAAGCCGCTCCAGCTCTACCTGCAGGACATCGTCATGAACGCCGATACGTCGTCGGCCTTGAACCGGAGCGCGGACGATCTGATGAACGTGCCGGCGGAGGGCGTGCGGTCGGCCACGGTCATCGCATCGACGATTCCGATCCTGCTCGTCTATCCGTTTTTGCAGAAGTATTTCATCAAAGGGGTGCTGATCGGTTCTGTGAAGGGCTGATCGGCCCGCAAGACTGCCGGCGCATTAATTCTTGGCGGCATGCCGCGAGATTAATGATAAACTACCCTATAGGAGGGTCATGCAATGAAGAAGGTTGCGAAGGTCATGCTGATGGCTGCAATGGCGGTACTGCTCTTGGCCGCGGCGGCCTGCTCGTCGAATGGCGGCGGGAATAACGCGGGCGACAACGCAGGTACGAATGCCGGTACGAACGCCGGCACGGCGGATGCGGGCGACAATGCGCCGGACGATGCGGCCAAGCCGGAGCTGAAGCGGCTCGACATCTGGCAGAACGAGGATTACAACGCGTATCCGGTCGCGAAGATGCTGGAGGAGAAGACGGGCTACAAGGTGCAGTACGACATGCTCCCGCAGGATAAATCCGCGGAGAAGCTGAACCTGATCATGTCCTCGGGCGAGCCGTATGACCTCGTCACGACCTACAGCGACATGGCGCTGTACGCGGATTATGCGCAGAAGGGCGCGCTCGTCGACCTGCTGCCGCTGATCGACAAGTACGGCCCGAACATCAAGGCCTCGATCAAGCAGACGTCGATCGACGCGCTCAAGGTCGACGGCAAGCTGTATGCAATCCCGACGTCCGTCACGTACCAGATCAACAGCAGCATTCTGATCCGCACCGACTGGCTGGATAAGCTGGGGTTGAAGATGCCGACGACGACCGACGAGCTTACCGCCGTTTTGAAAGCGTTTAAGGACCAGGATCCGGGCGGCAACGGGGATCAGGACGTGCCGCTCACGATCCGCGGCGACCTGCCGATGCTCGACAACATCGTCGGCGCGTTCGGCATGCCGAACGGCTGGAACGACATCGGCGGCCAGCTGGTGCCGCGCGTGCTCGATCCGGCGTACAAGGACTACGTCACTTATATGGCCGACCTGTACAAGCAAGGCTTGCTGGACAAACAATTCGTCGTCAACAAGGACGCGACGGCCAAAGAGAAGTTCACGAGCGGCAAAGCAGGGGCCATCATCGTGCACTGGGCGGAGATCCCGACGATCGCCGACGCCCTCGCGAAGAGCGCGCCGGACGCCAAATTCGCCTTCGTGCCGGCGCTCAAAGGACCGGGCGGCAAAGCAGGCTTCGCGGCCAACTCGGGATTCGACCGCCTGACGTTCGTGCCGAAGTCGGCGAAGCATCCGGAGGACGCGGTCAAATGGATCAACGCGAGCCTCGACCCGGCGACGTTCAAGGATCTCGCCATTGGCGAGGAAGGCAAGCACTTCAAGATGGAGAATGGCGCGTATACGCCGATCCTGCCGATCTTCAATGACGAGCGCAACCTCGCGAACAACTACATGGCGGGCACGGACGAGACGAACTACCCGCTGTACTGGCAGGCGCGCGTCCGCAAGAGCCCGGTCATGTTCGAGGCGTTCGACTTCCTGAACAACCAGCAGCCGGACGACGTCAAGATCCCGAACAAGCTCGGCCTCGCGCCGTACATGCCGGAATACGCGAAGAACAACCTGCAGCTGGAATCCATGGTCGGCGACTACACGATCAAGCTGATCGCGGGCGCGGAGCCGCTGTCCGGGCTGGAGGCGTTCCAGGCCAAGTACAAGGCGGCCGGCGAAGAAGCGAGCGCGAAGGAAATCAACGACTGGTACGCCACGGTCAAATAACGGCCGCGGAAGAAGACGATTATCGGACGATTCGCCATTATCCCGCTTAAGGGGCGAACCGGCCCGCGCCGTGCAGCGAGCATGGCACGGGCCGCGGCGTCCCGAATCGAAAGGAGTCCTCATTCATGGCAAACACGAAGTATGCGTTCACCCGGAATGTCGAAACCCACTCGCGCACGGACGTCGTCGTGATCGGCGGCGGCCCGGCGGGCACGGCGGCCGCGATCGCCGCCGCCCGGTGCGGCAAGACGGTCGCGCTGCTGGAGAAATCCGCGCAGCTCGGCGGCATGGGCACGCTCGCCAACGTCAGCATCTTCATGCCGGTCGGCAACGTGACGGGCATCTACCGCGAGATTATCGCGGAGATGCTGGCGGAGTTTCTGCCGGCCGACCACGATCAATCGATCGCGCCGCAATATTCGCCGTTTCTCCTGCGGCAGTATTTGAACGAGAAGATGAAGAAGGAGAACGTGCAGGTGTTCTTCCACAGCGAATTCGTCGGCTCGGTGACGGAGGACCGGCGGCTGAAAGCGGTCATCGTGTCTACGCGCGAAGGGCTGCGGGCGTTCGAGGGCGGCGTGTTCATCGACTGCACCGGCGACGCCCGCGTGGCGATCGACGCCGGCGTGCCGTACCATGCCGGCCGCGAGTCGGATGGCCTGACGCAGCCGATGACGCTCATGTTCACGATGCAGGACACCGGCAAGCCGGTGAAGCAGGTGCTGCCGGAAGGCTGCTATTTCTATAACGACGTAGCCGAGCTGCCGCAGGGCCGGCGGCTGTATTGGGAGCAGCACGGCGACGGCACGCTGCTCGTCAACATGTCGCGCGTCAAGGCGAACGGCGCCAAGCTCGCGGACGTCAACTTCGCGGAGACGGAGGCGCTGCGGCAGGTGTTCTCCATCGCGCATTACTTGCAGCGCACCGGCTTCGAGACGTACGCCATCGCGCATATCGCGCCGCAGACGGGCGTGCGCGAGACGAACCAGATCGAGGGCCTCTACACGCTGACGGAACAGGACGTGGTCGGCGGGGCGCGGTTCGCGGACGTGGTCGCGCAGACGAATTACGAGATCGACATTCACAGCCCGGACGCGCAGAAGACGACCGACGAGCGCAAGGTGGACGGGTACGACATCCCGTACCGCTGCATGGTGCCGGCCGCGTACGACAATCTGCTCGTGGCCGGCCGGGCGATCTCGGCGACGCATGTGGCGATGTCCTCGATGCGCGTGCAGGCGACCTGCTACGCGCTCGGCCAGGCCGCCGGAGCGGCGGCGTCGATCGCGCTGGACGACGCGCATGCGGCGAAGGACGTGTCCATGGCGAAGCTGCACGGCATCCTGGAGCGGCAGGGCGTCCGCTTCCGCGTGACGACAACCTAACCGGACCGAAGCGAGAAGCGCGGACGGTCTTCCGGCAATGGCGGTGCCCCTGGGGGCGCCGCCTCGTTGCCGTTTCGCGCGGGCGGGCGTTCGTTCGCGCCGCGGCGGGGTCCGGCGCCATGCGCGCCGCCGGCCGATACACCGCGAGGAGGAAGGGGCACGGGTTCATGTACAAATTGCTGATCGTCGACGATGAGCCGACGGTGCGCGCGGGGCTGCGCGCGTATATCGACTGGTCCGCCTTCGGCATCGAAGTGATGGACGAGGCGGACGACGGCGACGTGGCGCTCGGGATCGTCGGGCGCGAGACGCCGGATCTGGTCCTGACGGACGTGCGGATGCCGAATCTGGACGGCATCGCGCTGTCGCGGGAGATCTCCGCCCGGCATCCGGAGACGAAGATTGTTTTCGTCAGCGGGCACGACGACGCCGACTACTTGAAGTCGGCGCTCAAGGTCAGCGCGGTCGATTATATTTTCAAGCCGGTCAACCTCGAGGAGCTGAGCGCGGTCATCCGGCGCGTCGTGGCGGACCTCGACGCGGAGCGGGCGGAGCGGCGGCGCAAGGAGGAGCTGGAGGTCAAGCTGAAGGAAGGCATGCCCCTGCTGCGGGAGAAGCTGCTCCTGTCGCTGGTGGAGGGCGGGGCGCCGAAGCAGGGGCTGAATGAGCGGCTCGACTTCCTCGGCCTGCGCCTGCCCGCCGATACGCCGTATTGGGTCGCGGTCCTCGCCGTCGACGACATGGCCGGCGTCCTGGCGAGCCGGACGGAGACCGACCGCCAGCTGCTCTGGTACGCCGTGCTGAACATCGCCCAGGAGCTGATCGACCGCCATCTCGCCGGGTACGCGTTCGAGCGCCGAGCCGGGGAATTCGTCGGCATCCTGCGGGCGGAGCCGGACGATGAGTGCGCGTCGGACGCGGCTGAGGCGCTGTTCGCCTTCGCGGGCGACGTGCGGGACAACCTCGAGCGCTGGCTCAAGATCGGCGTCACGATCGGCATCAGCGAGCGGGTGACGACGCCGTCCTCGCTGGCGCAGGCGTACCGGCAGGCGCGCGAGGCTGCCGACCACAAGTGGTACCTCGGCAAGAATCGCATCATCACCATGGACAGCCTGCGCGAGCCCGAGACGGACGCGGGCGGCTATGAACGGAGCGGTCCCGCCGGCCACGAAGAGCTCACCTCGGCGCTCAAGGCCGCGGATGCGGACAAACTGCGTGAAGGGCTCGACCGGATCTTTGCCGACTTGGCCCGCAGACGGCGCGGCGGGCTGCGGTACGGGCGCAACGTCTGCCTGCAGCTCGCGCTCGCGGTCGACCAGCTGCTGCTGGAGCTGAACGTACCCGCGGGCGGGACGGACGCGGACGCGCCGGACTCCGGCCTGTGGGAGGCGCTGTTCGAGCAGGAGACGCTCGGCGACCTGCGGCGGCTGCTCGAATCGCGGCTGCTGGACGCGTGCGGGCGGATCCGCGAGAAGCGCTCGGGCAAGACGGCGAACGTCGTGGAGCGGGTGCGCGCCATCATCGACCGGAGCTACGCGAACGGCGGATTGACCGTGGCCGAGATCGGCAGGGAGGTGTACTTGACGCCGACGTACGTCAGCCTGCTGTTCAAGCAGGAGACGGGCCAGACAGTGAACGAGTACCTCACCCAGGTCCGGGTGGAGAAGGCGAAGGCGCTGCTGCGCGACCCGCAGTACAAGTTCTACGACATCTGCCACGCGATCGGCTACACGGACCCGAGCTACTTCACGAAGCTGTTCAAGAAGGCGACGGGCGTCACGCCGAGCGCGTACCGGGACACGCATGCGTAACGCCGCCGCGTTCGTCTGGCGCTGCCTGGCTGCCGCCGGCGGCGCGGGCCTGCGGTTCGTCCGCCGCTTCGCGATGCCGCGCCAGTGGCTGATCGCGTACCTGCTGCTGATCGTGCTGCCGGCGGCCGTGTTTCTGTACGGGTATTACGAGCGCTCGGCCAAGATTCTGAAGGACGAGGTCGTCCGTACGATGCAGCAGACGGTGAAGCAGGCGGGCAGCAACCTGTCGTACCGGCTGGCGCACCTCGAGGACATCAGCAACGCGGCGTTCATGGACGCCAACCTGCATACGTACTTGTCCGTCGGCGCGGACGACCAGTCGATCGCCATCCAGCTGCAGGTCGTCAAGGACCTGCGCAACCTAATCGATACCGTGCAGACGAACTCCGACGTCTATCACGTCCGGCTGTTCGTCGACAAATCGAAGCTGTATGCCGCGGAGCGGATCAATTTCTTCGCGCTGGACAGCTTGAAGGACCGGCCGTGGTACGCCCCGATCATCGCCGCGAACGGCGGCATCGTCTGGACCGGCGATTACACGGAGCATTTCCTCGACGTCGGGGACGCGCGGATCTTCTCGCTCGCCCGCATGCTGCGCGATCCGAACCGGTACGACAAAATCTCCGGCGTGCTCATGATCGACGTCAAGGAGAGCATGGTGGCCGGCATTCTGTCGACGCTGCGGTTCGCGCCCGGCACGCAGGTGTACCTCGCGGACCCGAACGGGACGATCGTCTATCACCCTGACCGGTCGCGGATCGGCACGAGCCTCGATCCGGCGGTGCTGAACGTGCTGCAGCGGGGAAGCGAGGGCACCGGCGCGGTGAAGCTGAACGGCGAGGTCAACGACGTCATGTACGCGACGCTGGACCCGACGGGCTGGAAGCTGGTCGCACAGGGAACCGAGTCCTTGCTGTCGCACCGTGCGGTGCAGCTGACGCAGCGGTCGGAATGGACGTCGCTGCTGGAGTACATCGCGCTGTTCCTCGCGCTGCCGTTCGTGCTGATGGCCATCATCGTACGGGGCATGAACCGGCGGGTGAAGCAGGTCATCACGGTCATCCGCCGGGAGGGCACGGAGACGAGCCTGAGCGAGCTGCCGCCGGTGAACGGCGACTTCCGGCTGCTCGAGCGGAGCGTCGATCATCTGATCCTCCGCGTGCGCACGCTCGTCGAGGAGAAGTACAAGGCGCAGCTTAAGGAGCGGGAGGCGCAGCTGCAGGCGCTGCAGGCGCAGATCAATCCGCATTTCCTCTACAACACGCTCGACACGATCAATTGGATCGCGATCGGCAAGGGCGCGGCGGACATCAGCCAGATGATCGACAGCCTGGCGAAATATTTCCGGCTCAGCCTCAGCAAGGGCCGGAGCATCGTCAGCGTCGAGGACGAATTCCGCCTCGCGCAGGTGTACCTGGAGATTCAGCGGAGCCGCTTCCCGGACACGTTCGCGTTCGAGCTCGACATCCAGCCCGGCCTCGAGCCGTGCGCCATGCCGAAGCTCATCCTGCAGCCAATCGTCGAGAATGCGCTGCTGCACGGGATCCGCAAGGCGAAGGGCAGGTGCGGCGTCATCGCCATCACCGCCCGCGAGGAACGCGGGGACCTGGTTCTGAGCGTAACCGACAACGGCATCGGCATGGATGAGGGGCTGGTGGCGCGCCTGCTGACGGAGGCCCCGTCCGAGGCGAAGGACGGCGGCACCGGAGGCAGCTCGTACGGGCTGTTCAACGTCAATGAGCGGATCAAGCTGTACGCCGGCGGCGCGTACGGCCTGTCCATCGCGTCGGAGCCCGGCGCCGGCACGACCGTGCTCGTCCGGCTGAAGGCGGAGCGCCGTCCGGACGACGGGCAGCAGGGCGCCGCGGACGGCTGACGGCGCGTTCGCCGCGTATTGCAAATCGAGCTCATACCGGCCCGGCGCCAGCGCGAAGGCCGCTCTTCGGGGGCGGCTTTCGCGCGTCAGTCGCCGCCGATCGGCCGGCGCCGCGATTCAAGGATCATACAGCTTGTGTAATTAGGGTTGCAATCTTCGGACGGGCATGTTAAATTACGTATACGACATTAAATTGTATGCAATTTAATTTAATTAAATCAAAGCTAATTTAGCGTAAACGTTACTTTAGCTTCAAACCGAAGGAGAGATTATTGATGGAAACTTTGTACACGGCAATCGCAACGGCGGAAGGCGGACGGGACGGACGCGTGACGTCCTCGGACGGCGTGCTCGACTTGAACCTGACGATGCCGAAGGCGCTCGGCGGCAACGGCGCGGAAGGGACCAACCCGGAGCAGCTCTTCGCGGCCGGCTACGCGGCGTGTTTCCACAGCGCGCTTAAGCTGGTGGCCCGCATGCAGAAGGTCGAGCATGAAGGCACGGACGTTACGGCGCACGTCAGCATCGGCAAAGCGGCTGACGGCGGCTTCCAGCTCGCGGCCCAGCTGCACGTGAACGTCGACGGCGTCTCGCAGGAGACGGCCGAAGCGCTCGTCAAGGCCGCGCACGGCGTCTGCCCGTACTCCCGCGCGACCCGCGGCAACATCGACGTGACGCTCGTCGTGAACGGCGTCCGCTAAGCGTTCATGCGGCCGGCAGGGCCGCGGAAGCGCGGCGGGCGGCCGCCGGGCGCCCGCCCAAAACGCCGGAACGCGCGAAGCGCCGGCCGTCGTCCCCGCAACTTCGGGGAGACGGCCGGCGCTTTTTTCATGCGTTCCGGCACGGCGCCATTTATGATGGGCTTTTTTAATCCTAATTAGTGCAGTTTGACCTGCTGGTATTGCCGGTTGAACGTGCGGATGAAGTCCGGCAGGAAATTTGACGTTATGAATTGTCGAGGCGTACACTTAGACTCAGTTCAACGAGAGAGGGAGTCCTCACACCATGACGCATATCGCCAAAGGAAGCGCGACCTACCGGCGGACGCTGCTCGCCATGCTGCTCGGCAGCATCGTCACCTTCGCCGTTCTATACAGCCCGCAGACGCTGCTCGGCCAATTCTCGGAGCAGTTCGGGGTCTCCCCGTCCTCGGCCAGCCTGGTCATCTCGGTTTCGACGATCAGCCTGGCCGTCTGCATGATGTTCATCTCCGCCTTCTCCAACGCCTGGGGCCGCAAAAACATCATGGTCGCGTCGCTGTTCGCGACGTCCATGCTCACCATCCTCTCGTCCTTCGTGCACAGCTTCCACCTGCTGCTGGCGCTGCGCCTGGTGCTCGGCATCAGCCTCTCCGGCTTTCCGGCCATCGCGATGACGTACTTGAACGAAGAGATCGCGCCGGACAGCATCGGCAAGGCGATGGGCGTCTACGTCGGCGGCACGGCCATCGGCGGCTTCGTCGGCCGGGTCATCGTCAGCCTGCTGACGGATCTGTTCGACTGGCACGCGGGCCTGCTGACGCTCGGGGCGTTCAGCCTGATCTGCAGCGTGCTGTTCTGGCTGTACCTGCCGCAATCGCGCCGGTTCAAGCCGTCCGGCATCTCGCTGCGCATCTGGGCGGGCGGGCTGAGGGCAGGGCTCGCCGACAAGCGGCTGCTGCCGCTCTATGCCGCGGGCTTCCTGCTCCTGGGCGGGTACGTGACGCTGTTTAACTACATCGGCTACCTGCTCGCCAAGCCGCCGTACAGCCTCAGCCAAGCGGTCATCGGCGGCCTGTTCGTCTTCCAGCTCGTCGGCTCCTGGAGCTCGTTCTTCTTCGGCCGGATGGCCGACCGGTTCTCGCGGGCCGGCTTGATCGCGGCCGGCGTCGTCCTGTCGCTCCTCGGCGCGGGGCTCACGCTGGCCGGCAGCCTGACGCTGACGATCGCCGGCATCGTCCTGTTCGCGTGCGGCTTCTTCGCGGGTCATACAGTCGCGAGCGGCTGGGTCGGCAAGACAGCCGCGCCGCCGTACAAAGCGTACGCCTCCTCGCTGTACCTGCTGTTCTACTACCTGGGCTCCAGCGTGCTCGGCACGGCCGGCGGCTCATTCCTGTCGGCCTACGGCTGGCCGGGCGTCATCGGGATGATCGGCGTCCTGCTCGTCCTGGTCGCGATCCTCGCAGCGGCGCTCGCCGGCCGGAGGCTGTCCGCGTTCCGCCGCGCCCCGGCGGGCCCCAGGCAGCCGCGCTGAGGCGCGCGGCCCGGTTCCGCGGTCCCGGTTGTCAAACGGCTGCCGGAACGTATACACTGGTAAAGAACACGATCTGCAAAAGGAGGCGAAACGATGAAGCGGACGGGTCAGCGCGAGCAGCGAACCGGCGTTTTCTTCCTCGTTTCCTCTATCGAAGCACTAAAGCATCCCATGCTTTAGTGCTTTTATTTTTATCGGAGGTGCGGAAGATGGCGAGATACGGAAGAGTGCTGATCAAATTAAGCGGCGGCGCGGTCGCCGGCAATTCGGAGTTCGGGTTCGAGCCGGACCGGCTGGAGCATATCGCGCGTGAAATCATGTCCGTGGTCGACCTCGGCATCGCGGTGTCGGTCGTCATCGGCGGGGGCAACATCTTCCGCGGGAACATGGCGGAGTCGTGGGGCATCGAACGGGCGGAGGCCGACAACATCGGCACCCTCGCCACGGTTATCAACAGCCTGATGCTGCGCGGCGTGCTGAAGGCGAGGACCGGTCGGGAGGTGCGTGTCATGACGGCGATTCCGGCGACGTCGGTGGCCGAGCCGTACATCCGGCTGCGGGCCATTCACCATCTGGAGAAGGGCTACATCGTCATCTTCGCCGGCGGCAACGGGCAGCCGTACGTCACGACGGATTACCCGTCCGTGCAGCGGGCGATCGAGACGAACTGCGACGCGCTGCTGGTCGCCAAGCAGGGCGTGGACGGGGTGTTCAGCGCCGATCCGAAGCGGGATCCGGGAGCGCGGAAGTATAAGACGCTCCATTACAACGACGTGCTGCAGCACGACCTGAAGGTCATGGACCAGTCGGCGTTCATTCTGGCGCGGGACTACAACCTGCCGATGCACGTGTTTAATTTCGACCGGCCGGGCTGGATGAAGGAGATTTGCGAGGGCATCGACCACGGCACGTACATAAACGGCGATACGAGGCTGGCTCTGGAATAGCCGCGCGGCCGGCTTGAAGCGCGTATCCGGCGAACCGCAAGGATAGCTTACGGCCTGCAGGGCACCCGATGAGGGTGCCTTTTTGCCGTCCGCGGCCCTTCGGCGCGGTAGGTCTTGGGACCCCGAAATTTTGACAAGCGCTGTCAGAAGCGCGCGACAAATTCCGTATCTCGGACCCAAACGCCGACGGTTCCGGGAAACTTTGTCAAGATTTAATCATTCGTTAGACAGGAAAACCGTGGTTATTGTAGAACTTTGTAAGGAAGTCGGTAACATAGCGTGAATCGGGAGCGGGGTTTAATGGTGTATAAGGAACAAATGCGGTATTCGCGTCTTGCGCATCTGACAAAACTGATCAATACGAAACTTGAATTGCGTGAAGTCCTGGAGCATGTGACCACCGCCATCTCCGAAGAGATCGTCCAATGTGATTCCGTCGGCATCTATCTGCCGCAGGAGGATGGGACCTTCAGGGGATACGTCGGCAAGCCGCGGGTGATCAACGGCTGGACGCTGGATATGCACGTCATCGACATGGAAGTAGACCTGCTGGCGAAGGAAGTCGTCGAGACGAAGAAAACCGTGTACATCCCGGATACCTCGAAGGACACCAGGCCTGATCCGAGAGCCGTCGAAGGCTTTCAGATCAAATCGCTGCTGGTGTTACCGATTTCGTTCGAGCAGGAGCTGTTCGGCCTCGTGTTCCTGTTCGACTACGGCATTCCGATGAACTTGACGCAATCCGAGATCCAGACAGTGGAGGCTTACGTCAACATGGCAGCCGTCGCGATTCAGAACGCGCGGAACCTGACGCACAAGGAGAACCTCATCGCCGAGAAGCAGCTGCTGCTCGACGTGACGAGCGATCTGGCGATGTGCTCCACGCTGCAGGAGAGCCTCGACATCTGCTTCACCTACCTCGGCAAGGTGCTGGGCAACTACAACATCGGCGTGCATCTGCTCGATCCGCTCACGGAGAGCAAGATCAAGCCGGCCAAGCTGAGCAAGGACAGCGACTGGTCGGAGGAAGACTGGATGCGCACGCACAGCCAGATCCGGATCGACGAGAGCAACGACCTGGTCTTCCAGGAGGTCATCCGCACCAAGAAGGCCGTCCTGATCCCGGACGTGTTTGCGGACGGCCGGCCCAACCACGATCTGTGCCGCACGTTCGGCATCAAGGGGTTGTTCCTGCTGCCGCTCGTCACGATGGGCGAAGTGCTCGGCGTCATCCCGGTCGTCCGGCTCGAGGAGGGCTGCCTCGACTACCCGGTCGCCAAGAAGGAGCTCGCGCAGTCGATCGTCGACGCGACGGCGTCGACCCTGTCGAACCTGATGTACATGGAGAAGCAGGAGAACATCATCCAGGAGCGGACCTCGGAGATCACGGTCAAGAACCAGGAGCTTGAGCGCGTCGTGGCGGAGCTGCAGCAGCTGAGCCGCGAGAAGGAGCTGATCTTGAACTCGGCGGGGGAAGGCATCTTCGGCCTCGACCTCGACCGGAGGATCACCTTTTGCAATCCGGCGGCGGCGGCCATGCTGGGCTACGACACGAAGAGCGAGCTGATCGGCCAGCCGTCCAGCATTATTTTCAACGGCGCCCATACCGGCAGCGGCGGCCTCCAGTCCGCTGCGGCGGCCACGGACGGGAATTGGGACAATTACGGCCAGGACGAGCGGTTCTACCGCAAAGACAACTCCAGCTTCCCCGTGGAATTCGTCATTTCCTCCATCCGGGAGGGCGACGAGATCGTCGGCGACGTGGTCACCTTCAAGGACATCACGCAGCGCAAGCAGATGGAGGCGGAGATCAAGTACCACGCGTACTTCGACAGCGTCACCGACCTGCCGAACCGGGTGCTGCTGAAGGACCGGCTGAACCAGGGACTCGTGCAGGCGCAGATCAACGGCGAGAAGCTCGCCGTGCTCTACCTGGACCTCGACCGCTTCAAGTTCATCAACGATTCGCTCGGCCACAGCTTCGGCGACCTGCTGCTGCGCGACGTCGCGCAGCGCCTCAGCCGGTGCGTCCCGAAGGGCGCGACGGTCTCGCGGATGGGCGGGGACGAATTCACGATCTACCTGCCCAACGTCAAGAACGAGCACGAGGTGCTGAAGGTCGTGCAGGCGGTCATCGACACGTTCGACGTGCCGTTCCAGCTGCTGGGGAACGAGATCTACATCAAGGCGAGCATCGGCATCAGCCTGTATCCCGACAACGGTGACACGACCGACACGCTGATCAAGAACGCGGACACGGCGATGTACAAGTCCAAGGAAATTTCCGGCAACAGCTACCACTTCTTCAGCGAGGGCATGGATACCCGGACCTTCGAGAGCGTCAAGCTCGAGAACGCCCTGTACCGCGCGCTGGAGCTGGACGAGCTCGAGCTGTACTACCAGCCGCAGATCCATTACCAGACGAACCGGCTCGTCGGCGTCGAGGCGCTGCTGCGGTGGAACCATCCGAAGCAGGGCATGATCGCGCCGGACCAATTCATTCCGATCGCGGAGGAGACGGCGCTCATCGTGCCGATCGGCGAGTGGGTGCTGAAGCAGGCGTGCCGCCAGCTGAAGGCATGGCAGATACGGGGGTATCCGCCGTTCAGCGTCTCGGTCAACCTGTCGGCCCGCCAGTTCGAGCAGAACAACCTGTTCGCCATGGTCGAGAACGCGCTCGAGGAAGCCGGGCTGTGCCCGGATTACCTGCATCTGGAGCTGACGGAGAACCTGATCATTAAGAACAAGGATCTGACGTTCGAGTCGATGAAAGCGCTGAAGGGCCTCGGCATCCAGATCGCCATCGACGATTTCGGTACGGGGTATTCCTCGCTCGGCTATCTGAAGAGCCTGCCGATCGACACGCTGAAGATCGACAAATCGTTCCTGCAGGACGTAACGGAGGACGACAACAACGCGGCCATCATTAATACGATCATCACGCTCGCGCAGAACCTCAACTTGAGCGTCATCGCCGAGGGCGTCGAGACGCCGCAGCACGTGGAGTTCCTGTCGTCGCGCGAATGCTTCCTGATGCAGGGGTATTATTTCGGCCGTCCGATGCGGGCGGCGGAGTTCGAGGCGAAGTTTCTGGCGGCGTCGCGTTGACCTATATCGATAAACGGAGGGGATTGGGAATGAAAGCAGCCCGCGCGGTATTGGAGTTTTTGAAGAAGAGCGGCATTCGGCATCTATTCGGCATTCCGGCCGGCTCGGTCAATGCGTTCTTCGACGAGCTGTACGAGATGCCGGAGATCGAGACGGTCGTGGCCAAGCATGAGGGGGCGGCGTCGTACATGGCGGCGGCGTATGCCAAATACGCCGGCCAGCTGAGCGTCGCCATCGGCTGCAGCGGCCCGGGCGGCACGAACCTCGTGACCGGGGCCGCCAACGCGATGCGCGAACATCTGCCGGTGCTCTTCCTGACGGGTGCGGTGCCCGTCGGCACGATGGGGCTGAACGCGTCGCAGGAGCTGGACGCCGTGCCGGTCTTCAAGCCCGTCACGAAATACAGCGTCCTCGTCAAGGACGCCAAAGAGCTGCTCCAGGAAGTCGCGAAGGCGTGCCAAATCGCCGTCTCCGGCGTGCCCGGCCCGGTGCACGTGGCCATCCCGATCGACGTGCAGCACGCCGATGTCGGCCAGCCGGACATCCCGGCGCTGCCGGAGCGCAAGCCGATGATCCCGGATCTCGAGACGATCCAGGCGGCCGCGAGGGCCATGGCCGAACGGCCGGACGGCTGCATATTGGTCGGCCAGGGCGTCCGCGGCTCCGTCGAGTCGCTGCTCGAGCTGGCGGAGATGCTGCAATGGCCGATCGTGACCACGCCGCAGGCCAAGGGCTGCATTCCCGAGGATCACCCGCTGCTCGCCGGCGTCTTCGGCTTCGCCGGCCACGAAGCGGCGTCGAACCTGATCGCGGAGGGCGCCCGCCAAGCGATCCTGATCGTGGGCTCCAGCCTGGGCGAGACGGCGACGAACAATTATAACGTCCATCTGGCCGGGGACCGTTTCGCGATCCAGCTGGATTTCGACCAGACGGTGTTCGGCCGCAAGTACGAGATCGATATCCCGGTGCTCGGCGACATTCACCTGAGCCTCCTGATGCTGATCGAGGAGCTGCGCGTGCTGGGCGTGTCGCGGAGAACGGCAGCAGGCGCCGAGGCCGCCGCGTTCGGAAGGGCGGCCGTCAAGGACGCCGGGGCATACAACACGGCAAACGCGCTGCGGACGCTTCAGAACCACCTGCCGGTGAACACGCGCTATGCCGTCGACATTGGCGAGTTCATGTCGTACGTCATCCATTACATGCGCGTGCTCGACCGGGATTCGTTCAACATCAACGTGCATTTCGGCGCGATGGGCAGCGGGATCGGCTCGGCGATCGGCTCCGCGCTGGCGGAGCCGGACCGTCCGGTCGCCTGCATCACGGGCGATGGCTGCTTCTTCATGCACGGCATGGAAATTCTGACCGCGAAGGAAGCGAAGCTGCCGGTTCTGTTCGTCATCATGAACAACGCCCGGCTCGGCATGGTCTATCACGGGCATGCGCTGCAGTTCAAGCGCACGCATGCCTCGTTCGAGCAGGAGCCGGTCGATATCGCGCAGATGGCCGCGGCGATGGGCATTCCGAGTTACCGCGTCGAGGCGATGGACGACTTCCGCGAGGACGCCATCCATCGGCTGCTGGCCGCGAACGGCCCGGCGGTGCTGGAGATCGCGCTGAAGGACAACAACACGCCGCCGATGGGCGACCGCGTCAAGTTCCTGTCTTCGTTCGGCAAGTAACGGGCTGGCGTCTAGGCATCCGCGAACGAGCGGCGGATGATGTCCAGGAGCGCCGCCATCGTCCGCCCCTTGAACGCGTCGGGTACCGCTTCGCCGTCCGGATTCGCGTACGAGCAGCCGGCCGGCCCGTTGTCCGCGTAGCCCAGGCGGACCAGCGCCTCGGTCAGCTCCGCGGGCAGCGCGCGCGACCCGGCGATGTCCGCGTAATAGCCGGTCGGATAGATGACGACGTCGACGTCCCCCTCCCCGGTCTGCACGACGAACAGGTCGTCGTCGGCCCGCAGCATCCATTGGCCTTTCGAGTAGAGGCTGATCCGCTTCCCTTCCAGCGCGGACAGGGCGTCGAGATTGATGCCGTACGCGGCGTTGATCATGGCGCGGAGCTCGCTGCCGGCCGCGCGGCCGGCATGTGCCGCGAGGAAGGCGCTGACGGCTTCGCGTGGATGCGGGGCGCCCGGCGGAGCCGGAACGGAGGCGAGGTCGAGGCCGTAGAGCTCCTCGACGATCGCCAAGACCGCCGCGCTCGAGACGGCGTCCAGCGCCGAGAGGCGCATGTCCATGGTTTCGGATTTCGTCATTTCGCTAGTACCTCCAGTAAGCATTGCAGGATGAAGAGGCTCTGCGATAGAACGCTCTCTCTTATAGTAATCGGTTCGTTCGTCCGATAACAGCAGCAAGACCCGCGGAGCGCCGCTCGTAGCGAGCGCCCTGCGGGTCTTGCTGCTGCTTGTCCATGGCGTTAATAGCTGCCGTTGCCCGTGAACGTGCCGGCGTCGAAGTCCATGACGTTGGCCTTCTCGGCGTCCCCGTCCACGTTCGTGCTGTAATACTCCAGCGTATGCGTGCTGTCCGCGTAGATCGCGAACGGCGCGGAATAGTCTGTCCAGGCGCCGCCGTTGATCCGGTACTTCGTCCGGTCGACGAGGCTGTTCGCCGCGGCGGCTTTTAGCGAGACGGTGAAGCCCGCGATGTACGTGTTGCCCTTGGCCGTCTTGGCGTAGATCGGCTCGAAATGGTACTTCGTCGTCACGGAGGAGGCGCCGCCGCCGGGGGCGCCGAACGGCACGGTAGCGGTGATGGCGGTGCCGGGGGAGCCGTCGGGGTTCGTCGTCATGTACTTGTACAGCATCGAGGCGACCTGCAGCTCGATCGTCTCCTCGGGCGCCGCGTCCGCGGAATTCGCCAGCTGATAGCTCGTGACGAGCGCGTTCGTGAAATGGATAATCATATACGTGCGAGAATTCGCGCCCGCATTCGATTGATAATACAGGTAGCCGTCCTTGATCCGCTTGCCCGTCGCGAGCGCCTCCAGCAGCGGCGCGGAGGACGCGTCCGTCCGCTTCGCGAGCTTAATGGCGCCATAGGTCGGTTTCCCGCCGCCCGATCCGTTGCCCGGCTCGATGCCGGCGGCGAACGCGTAGGACGACACTTGGATGGCGTCCTCGAAAGGCCCGCCCGAGTAGCCGCCCTTGATGTCGTCGAGCGTCAGCAGCATGGCGGGCAATGGGCCGCCGGCCGCGGCCTGCACAGTAGCCGCCTTCGGGACAAAAAGCAGGGCGGAAGCGATGAGGAACGCCAGCAGCGTGAGCGGTATGCGTCTAGACAATCCGATCTACTCCTTTATGCCGGGCACGCGCGGGCGCGCATGCCCGCGAATCAGCTGATGAGCGGCGTGCGTTTCCAGAAATCGCCGTCCTGCACGAACTGCCAATTGTCATCGGAAGCTTTCGTTTCTTTCACGCTCAGGACGATCAGGCTCGGCGTGGTCCATGCCTTCTTGCCGTCCTGCGGCGGCTTGGGCTGTGGGTGATTCATATCCATTCCCTCCTTACCGTTTGGGAGCCGTGCCGATATCGACGGTATGCGTCGCGACGACGCGGCCGTCCGGGCCGAACACGTTATAGGTGAACGTCGCTTGGGCGAATCTCAGGGAGACCGATTCCGTCGGCCGTTCGACGCCGCTGCCCGACAATTGTTGGGACGTGACGAAGATGGTTTTCATCTCGATCGACAACACCGGCTTGTTGCTCGTGCCGTTGTAGACGTACAGCGTGCCCGACTTGATCGCCTTGCCTTCGGAGAGGCTTTTCAGCAGCGGCAGCGAAGCGGCGTCGAGGGATTTTAGGAGCGAGAGTTCGGAATAAACCGGTTTTCCGGCTCCGCTTCCGCCGCCGCCGGCGGAGACGGGAAGGGTCGCCCCGAACGACCAGCTCGTCACATCGATGCCGTCCTTCACTGCACTTTCGCGGGATTCCCCCTTGATGCCGTCCAGGACGAGGTAGATGCCTCTCGGATCCCCCTGGGCGCCGAAGGCGGTTGCCGGCAGCAGCGCGGCGAACAGGGCGACGGCGAGCAGCAGGGCGAGTACGTGCAGCTTCTTGCGTGGAAACAAGACGATCAGCTCCTTGAAATCGTTAATGATACAATTTGTATCATTACTATCATATCCATACCGGCGCCGCCAAGCATCATTTTCGGCAGACGCGGCAAGGCCGCCCTGCACGAGGGCGGCCTTGCATTGAGGTTCGTTCGGCTGCGCGATCAGAAGTCGAAGTTGTCCGGATCCGGACCGACGCGGCGGTCTTCGTTCAAGGCGTCGATCGCGGCCATGTCTTCCGCCGTCAGCTCGAAATCGTAGATGGCCGCGTTCTCGACAATGCGATGCTCCTTCGTCGATTTCGGTATCGTGACGATGCCGCTCTGGATGTCCCAGCGCAGGATGACTTGGGCGACGGACTTGCCGTATTTCGCGCCGATGGCCTTCAGCGTCTCGTTGTCCAGCAGCTCGCCCTGCATGAGCGGGGACCAGGCTTCCAGCTGGATGCCCTGCGCCTGCGAGAAGCGCAGCAGCTCCTTCTGCGTCAGGCGCGGATGCAGCTCCACTTGGTTGACCATCGGCTTCACCGACGCGCCTCGCATCAGCTCCTCGAGGTGATGGATCTGGAAGTTGCTGACGCCGATCGCCTTCACGCGGCCTTCCTTATAGAGCGTTTCCAGCGCGCGCCACGTCTCCCTGAACTTATCCTTCACCGGCCAGTGGATCAGGTACAGATCGAGATAATCGAGCCCGAGCTTATCCAGGGACGCTTCGTAAGCCGCGATCGTCCGGTCATAGCCTTGATCGGCGTTCCACACCTTCGAGGTCACGAACAGGTCCTCCCGGCGAAGGCCGTTCTCCTGCAGCGCTTCGCGGATGCCGCGGCCCACCCCTTGCTCGTTGCCGTATATCGCGGCGGTATCGATGCTGCGGTAGCCGTGCTTGATGGCGGCCTTGACCGCCTGCACGATCTCTTCGCCTTCCTGGACTTTGAAGACGCCGAGGCCAAAGCCCGGCATGCGGACGCCGTTATGGAGCGTGACGGCAGCTTGCAAGTTGTTCAACATAAATGGAACACTCCTCTTCGTTCGTACACGTAAATGGCGGCGTTTCTTACGCCCGCCGCAGCTCGGCTTCCGGTGCGCCGTTTCCTGCGCTTAACCGGCGGTCCTTGCGTTCGAGCAGCTTGGCCCACGCCGTCAGCGCGACGGCGGCCCCGACCATGATGGCGCCGACCCAGGCCGTGTCGATGAGCCCCGCGGAGTCGGTGACAAGTCCTCCTAAGTATGCGCCGAGCGCAATGCCGGCATTAAAGGCGGCGATGTTGACGGCGGACGCGACGTCTTTCGCCCGCGGCGCGAACCGTTCGGCCAGCATGACGACGTAAACCTGCAGGCCGGGCACGTTCATGAAGGCGAAGAGGCCCATGAAGAAGATCGTGATCAGCCCGGCGACCGGGTACGGCGCGGTGAACGCCAAGACGAGTAGAACGATGGCCTGCAGGGCAAACATATACAGCAGCGCCCGCGCCGGATCGCGATTGGCGGCCTTGCCGCCGATGATGTTGCCGATCGCGATGGCGACGCCGTACATCAGCAGGATGACGGCGACCGTGCTTTCCTTGAAGCCGGTCACTTCGTGCAGCAGCGGCGATAGGTACGTGAACACGACGAAGGTGCCCCCATAGCCGAGCGCCGTGATCAGGAAAACGAGCAGCAGCCTGCCGTTCGTCACGAGCTTCACCTGGTCGCCGAGACGGACGCGTGCGCCCTTGCGCAGCCCCGAGGGCACGAGCGCCAAGTTGGCGATGAACGCGATCGCGCCGATCGCGACAATGGCGAAGAAAGCGGCACGCCAGCCGAGCTGCTGGCCGATGAACGTGCCGATCGGCACGCCGGTCACCGTGGCGACGGTGAGGCCGGAGAACATAATGGAGATCGCGCTCGCCCGGCGGTTCTCCGGCACGAGATCGGCGGCCAGCGTGGAGCCGATCGACATGAAGATACCGTGCGCGAACGAGGCGATGACGCGGGCAGTGAGCAGGACGGCGATGCCGGAAGCCGTCGCCGCGAGCAGATTGCCCGCGATGAAGACGATCATGATCCACAGCAGGAGCGTCTTGCGCGATACCTGCGAGGTCAGGGACGTCAATACAGGCGCGCCGACGGTGACGCCGAGCGCGTAGAGCGTGACGGTCAATCCCGCCATGGTGATGGATATATGCAAATCCTCTGCAATCAGCGGCAGCAGCCCGACGCTGATGAACTCCGTCGTGCCGATCGCAAAGGCGCTGATCGCGAGGGCCAGTAGAGCCAATGTGCTGTTTTTCCGTTGAGCGGTCATGCTTCTCCTCCTATCGCATTCTTGCGGCGGCCGGCCGATGAATGCTATTATACTGGCTACGGGTATAAGTGAGTAGTACGTACTTTTCAGTTATATAGTCACCGAAAAGTTACTTTTGCATCATGAAAGGGAGGAGCGGCTATGGCAGGGGAAGAAGCGCTCGGGAAGAAGAAGTATAACATCTCCGTGGAGGCGGCGCTCGAGGTCATCGGCGGCAAGTGGAAGTGCGTCATTCTGTGCTACCTGCTTCGGGGGAAGAAGCGGACGAGCGACCTGAAGCGGCTGATGCGCGGCATTACGCAGAAGATGCTGATCCAGCAGCTGCGCGAGCTCGAGGAGGACGGCATTATTAATCGGATCGTCTACAATCAGGTGCCGCCGAAGGTCGAGTACGAGCTGACGGAGTACGGCTGGAGCCTCGAGACGGTGCTGCACATGCTGTGCGACTGGGGCGAGAAGCATATCGTCAAGGAGTACGGGGACAAATCGTCCGTGCTGGAGGACAATATCCTGAACGAGCTGGACCAGGAGCCGGTGCGCGGGTAGCGGGCGGGACGGCATGGAAGCCGGCCGAATCGGTATAGAACGCAGAACATGTCATAAGCAGATGCAGACAAGCATCATTCGCAACCTCGCGAGGAAGGCGCAGCGGCTTCCTGACGGGGTTTTTGTGCTGCCGCGGCTGCCGCGACAGTCGCGTTCAAAGCATGCTCTGGGAAGTTATAACGGGCGAACTGCCGCAAGCGATCATGCTGTTTTGTGCTGGTGTCGTATCCTGAATCAGAATAAACACGAAGTAAACCGCATCAATAGAATTGAAAAACGGAATAAAGACGCATATAATGGAACCATTAAGCTGCAATAGGCACCCTAGAGATCGCAAGGAGGGAACGCGCATGACAACGCAGGACACGTCGGGCATGTTCGCGGAAGAGCGCCGCGAGCAGATATTGGCGCTGCTCGAGCGGGAGAAGCGGGTATTGGCCAAGGACCTGGCCGAGAAATTTCAAATCTCCATCGATTCCATTCGCCGGGACCTGACCCTTATGCACGAGCAGGGCCTGCTCCGCAAGACGCACGGCGGCGCCATCGCGTCCACGAAGGTGCGGCAGCAGCCGCCGCCGCTCGAGATGCGGTACGGCGAAGGCTCGCCGCAGGGCAACGCCGTCGCGAAGCTGGCCGTCTCGTATTTGCGCCCGAACGATACCGTGTTCATCGGCAGCGGCTCGCTGGCGTACGTGCTGCTGAAGCATCTGCCCGATGGGCTGCCGCTCACGGTCGTGACGAACAGTATTCGGGTCGCCGACGCCCTGCGGGAACGGGACGGAATCGAGACGTATCTGATCGGCGGCCGGGTGAAGCGGTCCGGCAACATTACGGACGTCATCGCGAACGAGTTCATCCGGCAGTTCAAGTTCGACATCGGCTTCGTCACGGGCGGGGGCGTCTCGGACGAAGGCGTCTTCGTCTCGACGCCGGAGGTCGCCGCCTTCGGGCGGGCGGTCATCGCCGCTTCCCGCCGGGCGATCGGCATGACGACGCACCGTTCCCTGGGCAACGACGGCTTCGCCAAGACCGGCGGCATCGAAGGGCTGGACCTGCTCGTGACGGATTGGGATGCCGACCCGGACGCGATCGAACGGATCCGAGCGCTCGGCGTCAAAGTCGTCGTGGCCCAGGCGGAAGAGTATGAACGGGAATAATCCGGCACGACCCGGCAGACACGGGCGCGCCGAGGGAGAGGAGCGGACGGGATGCAGGAATTTCGCGGACTAGGCCTCGGCGCCGGCAGCGGCGGCCAAGGCACGGGCGGCAACCGGTGGCGGATGCGGGAGCTGGCCGAGAGCGAGCACTTCGACTGGCCGATTTTTCGGCGCGCGCTGCGCGCGTTCGTGCCGTATTGGCCGTACACGATCGTCGTCACGATCGTCATTCTGGCGGCGTCGCTCGGCGGCGCGATTCCGGCGTGGCTGACGCAGAAGATTATCGACGAGGGCATTCAGCGGCGCGACATGTCCCTCATCGTGGAGTATACGCTGGCGCTCATCGGCGTGTCGATCGCCACGGGCCTGCTCGGCGTGCTGCAGTCATATCTGAGCAATCTGATCGCCCAGAACGTCATGGCGGATTACCGGATCTCGATCTTCCGCCACCTGCAGCGGCAGACGGTCGGCTTCTTCGCCTCCCGCCAGTCGGGCGATCTCGTCTCGCGCGTCACGAACGACGTGACCGCCATTCAGAGCGTCGTTACCTCGACGCTCGTCGGCTTCGTCAGCAATCTGCTGAGCATCGCGGCTACGCTGTTTCTCATGTTCAGCATGAACTGGCGCCTCGCGATCCTGGCTGTCATCGTGGTACCCGGCTTCGTCATTCCGACCCAGCGCGTCGGCAAGTCCCGCCAGCAGCTGCAGGGCCAGATCCAGCAGTGGCTGTCGAAAATGACCGTCCAGCTGAGCGAGTCGCTCGGCGTGAGCGGGGCGCTGCTGATCCGCATCTTCAACCGGCAGGGGCCGGAGGAGAAGGAATTCGCCGAATCCAACCGGACCCTGCGCGACCTGCAGGTACGCCAGGCGCTGGTCGGCCGATGGCTGTTCATGTGGCTGAGCATGTTCTCGTCCATCGGGCCGGCGCTGCTGTGGGGCTACGGCGGCTGGCTCGTGCTGAAGGGAGAGATCGGCCTCGGCGTCATCGTCGCGTTCACCGCGCTGCTCTCGCGCCTTTACGGTCCGCTCAGCCAGCTGGCGCAGCTGCACGTCAGCATCCTGTCGTCCGTCGCGCTGTTCCGCCGCATCTTCGGCATCCTGGACGTGGAACCTGAGATCGTCGACGGGACGCAGACCCTGCCGGACAACAGCGTGCTCGGAAGGCTGCGGCTGGAGAAAGTATCGTTCTCGTACGCGCCGAGCCTGCGGGAGGCGCGGCCGGAGGGGGCGGGCGCAACGAACGGTCCGCGCCGGCTTCCGGGCGGCGGCGGCACGCCGGAGCGGCCGGCCGAGCGCTGGGCGCTGCGGGAGATCGACCTCGCGATCGAGCCCGGCGAGACGGTCGCGCTCGTCGGGCCGAGCGGCGCCGGCAAGACGACGCTGCTGAACCTCATTCCGCGGTTCTCCGACCCGGCCGAAGGGCGGCTGCTGCTCGACGGCGTGGACACGCGGACGCTGACGCTGCACGCGCTGCGCGCCCAGATGGGGCTCGTGCCGCAGGATCCGTTCTTCTTCCACGACACGGTCGCGAACAACCTGCGCCTGGCCAAGGACACGGCGACGCCGGAGGAGATGGAGGCCGCGTGCCGCGCCGCCCAGATCCACGAGACGATCGCCGCGCTGCCGGACGGCTACGACACGGTCGTCGGGGAGCGGGGCTACCGTCTGTCGGGCGGCGAACGCCAGCGGCTCGCGATCGCGCGGGTGCTGCTGCAGGGGCCGAAGATCGTGCTCCTCGACGAGGCGACGAGCGCGCTCGACACCGTCATCGAGCGCAAAATCCAGGATGCGCTGGCCGTCCTGCTCGAAGGCCGGACCGCGCTCGTCATCGCGCACCGGCTCTCGACGATCCTGAAGGCGGACAAAATCGTCGTCATGGAGCGGGGCCGCATCGCCGCCGGCGGCACGCACGCCGAGCTGGTCGAGCGCGACCCGCTGTACAAGCAGCTGTACGAGACGCAGTTCCACATCGAAGCGGAGCTCGAGGGGCATTAGCGCTGCAAGCCCGCAACGCCGGCGGATTCAAGCCGGGCTAGGGCCGCGAAGTAAAGAGAATGGGCAAGAGGCGACGCGCCTCTTGCCCTTTTTTTCGGTTGAGAGCGGGCTGACCTGCGCAAGCTAACGGCATAAGCGAAAGAGGAGGAGACGCATGGGGAACTTCGGTATCGTCGGGGTTCGGGCGGCGAAGCGGCTGGCCGCTCTGATGCTGGCCGCGGCTGTGGCCATCGCGTTCGTCGCGGGCGTCCCGGACGGGGCGCATGCCGCGCAGCGGCCGCAGGATTTGGCGGAGTCGCTGCGGGAGGGTGGTTTTGTGCTGTATGTACGCCACGGAGAGGCAAACGTCGGCGAAGATCGGCCGGATGCGGATTTCGCCGACTGCGGCAGCCAGAGGAACCTGAGCGAGGCGGGGAGACGCCAAGCCGCTTCGTTCGGCCAAGCGCTGCGGGAGCTGCGGATTCCGGTAAGGACGCCCGTGGAAGCAAGCCCGTTCTGCCGGACGAGGGAAACGGCGGCGCTGGCATTCGGAAGAGGAAACGTCGACATTCAGCCCTTCTGGGCTTCGGTATCTCGGTTAAGCGGACCGATATCGGAGGCGGAGCGTACGGAAACCCTCGAAGCGGTGTCCGCGCGGCTCGAGGTTCCGCCCCTTCCCGGCACGAACCGCGTCGTGGTGGCCCACGGCTTTCCGGCCGGTGCCGGCCTGGGTCCCATTCCCGATATGGGCGCTGTCGTCGTGAAACCGAACGGCCGTGGGCGCGCTTACGAGATCGTCGGACGGCTTAGCGTGGAAGAGCTTCTGCAATTGGCGAAACGGAGCCCGCCGGTCCTATACCCGAAGCGTTCATAAGAAATAAGAAACGCATGGATGGCATTCCGCTGCGCGGAGAGCGCATACTATTCGCAACGCCCGTTCTTGCGGGCGAATACGAGGGAGGAACCCGCCATGTACAACCATATCTTGATCCCGCTCGACGAGTCGGAGCTAGCGGGGAAGGCACTCGAGCATGCCGTCGCATTGGCACGGGCGCTCGGCGGAGGCGTCCGCTTGACGGCGCTGCACGTGAATCCGGGCATTAAGCTGAGCGGGCCGATCATCATCACGTCGGGTCTCGATCTCGAGGGGGCGCTGGCGGAAGAAGACAAGCACGTAGCGGCATACGCGAACGCCAAGCTGGCGTCGGCCGGAGCCGAGCACAAGGTGCTGCTCGCCCAAGGCGATCCGGCCGAGGTCATCTGCCGCACGGCGAAGGAAGCCGGCGCCGATCTGATCATCATGGGCAGCCGCGGCGTCGGCCTCGTCTCCGAGCTCCTGCTGGGCAGCGTCAGCCACGCCGTCGCGAAGCGCGCGCATTGCCCGGTGCTGCTGGTCAAGTAACCAGCCTGCCGGCAGTCGAGCCGTTTCCCGGCCCGTCCGTCTCCGAGGATGCCGTCCGCCTTGGATGAACGGGCCGCGACCCGCGGCGCGCGAAGGCGCCGCGCCGGGCCTGGCTCCAGCGCGACCCGCGATACGATAAAACGACCGGGCCGCCGGCGATCCGCCGGCGGCCCGGTCGTTTTTCGGTTTTTCGAGCCGAATTTAGCGGATCGAGCCGATCGGCGGCCGGCCCCGAGCTCGCGCGCGTCTTCAAGCTCCGTTCGCACCCGGGGAGCCGGAAGCCGCTTCGCGTTCGTCCAGTTGACCGAGCGCCCATTCCGCCCACTGCAGGTCGGCCTTGATGGCGAATTGGCCCTTCTCCATGAGGAGCAGGATGCCGAGCGACGGGGAAGGGTTGAGCTTCGCGTAGGCGTCCATCATGGTCTGCAGCCATTGCAGCCGGTCGCGGCAGTAGGCGAGCCGCATCTCCAGCATGCGGCGGATATCGGCGGGATCGCCCTGCTCCATGCAGAAGACCTTGAGCACGAGCTCGTCGCGGGTGACCGGCTCGTCCGTCGGCATCGTGAGCCAATTGCGCAGGGCGTTCAGCCCCTTGTCGGTGATGGAGTAGACCTTCTTGTCCGGCTTGTCCGTCTGGACGACGAGCGTATGGCGCACGTAGCCGCCGCTCTCGAGCTGGGCGAGCAGGGGATAGATCTGGCTGTGCTTGGCGGGCCAGAACGGCTGGATCTTCAGCATGAGATCGTAGCCGGAATCGGCCGTATGCGAGAGGAGGCTGAGCAGGCCGTACGATAAGGTGTTCACGGGACGCTTCCCTTCATAAGTAAATTTTGACATAAGGGCGTTCTGGCCCTATAATAGGGCTGTGTTCATTATATGTAAAAAGCTACATATCAGCAAACGAACGGAGAGATGGGGAGACCATGGAACAGGGTGAGCAAGCCCAAACGAAAGCCAGCTTCTGGCCAATTATGACCGCCATATTCGTGGGGTCGTTTTTGTGCGTCCTGGCATCCAGCACGATCAATATCGCGCTGCCGATTTTGCAAGACCATTTTCAAACGAGCCTGAGCACGATTCAGTGGACGCTGACCGGCTTCATGCTCGCGATGGGGACGTTCGCGCCGATTGTCGGCTATCTGGGCGAGAGGTTCAGCTATAAGCGGCTGTTTCTGCTCGCGCTCGTCGGCTTCACGCTGTCGTCGTTTCTCTGCGCCGTCGCTTGGGACGAATATTCGCTGATCGCGTTCCGAATCCTGCAAGGGGCGTTCAGCGGCTTGATTTTGCCGGCCTCGATGGCGGTCGTCTACCAGGTCATCCCGCGGGAAAAGCAGGCCATGGCCATCGCGCTCTGGTCGCTCGCCTCCATGATGGCACCGGCGATCGGCCCGACCTTCAGCGGCTGGCTGCTGCAGAACTTCGACTGGCAGTGGCTCTTCTGGATGAACATTCCGATCGGCCTGATCGCCATCGTGCTCGTGGCCGCCTATATTCCGTATTACCGGCTCAGCGTGCCGAAGAAATTCGACGGCATCGGCTTCGTCACCGTCCTGATCGGCAGCGCCGCGCTGCTGCTTGCGCTTGGCCAAGGCGGCACATGGGGATGGGGCTCCGCGAAAGTCGTCTCGCTCATCATCGCCGGCGTCGTGCTGCTGCTCGCGTTCGTCTGGCAGGAGCTGCGGTCCAAGTCGCCGCTGCTTAATCTGCGCGTCCTCGCGAACGGCCGGTATACGCTCAACCTGATCATTACCGTCATCCTGACGATCAGCCTGTATTCGGGCACGCTGCTGACGCCGCTCTTCCTGCAGCGCATTCAGCAGGTCTCGACGATGGATACGGGGCTGATCCTGCTGCCGGCTTCGCTCGTCATGGCGCTCGTGATGCCGATTATCGGCAAATTGTATACGTCGATCGGCCCGCGGTGGCTGATGGGCATCGGCATTCCGCTGCTCGCCCTCGGCACCCTGATGCTGAGCTGGGGCAGCATCGACATCTCGCATACTTATATCCTCTGGTGGATGATCGTGCGGAACCTCGGCATCGCCATGGTCATGATGCCCGCCAGCAACGCGGCGATGGAGCGCATCCCGCGCCATCTGACCGGGCACGCGTCCTCGATCTCCAACTGGCTGCGCAACGTGTTCGGCTCGTTCGCGATCGCCGTCTTCACGACGCTGCTCGCGTCGCGTTCCACGCAGCACGCCGCGGACCTGGCGAAGGCCGGGGACACGAACGAGCAGCACATCGGCATGATGGCGTTCACGATGAGCGTCAACGACGTGTACCTGATCGCCACGATCGTCGCGATCGTCGCGCTGCCGCTAGCCCTGTTCGTCGGCCGGACGAAGCCGGCGGCCGCCGAGCCGGACGGCGCCGCGCCGGCCCGTCCGGCCGCGGGCGGCGAAGTCCGCACCGCCGGCACGAAGGCGGCCGAGGCGAAGGCGTAAGGGCTGCCGCGGCCAGCCGTCGCAGGCGCGCCCGTCGCCGCGAACCCGGCGCCGGTGCGCTTGCGCCGCAATCGCAACGCTTCCGAACCTCGGGCGGCCGCCGGCCGCCCGGGGTTCTTCGGCGTTATGGAACCGGCGCGCCTCCGTCCCTGGACGGACGAAGCTCCCTCCGGCGCTGTGTTACGATGGGAGGCGAGAACGGGCGGCCGACCGGACAGGCGGCCGCCCGACGAGGAGCGTGCCGCATCTTGAAGACGAAGCTAAACCGTCGGCTATTGCTATTGATCGTGTCGCTCGGCGTCATGATCCCGTTCGCCGCGCCCTACTTCACGTTCGACCCCGCGAACAGCCGGGTGGACATCGCGCCGGGCAGCCTGCGCTTCCGCTGCTGATCGCCCATATCGCGTTTGCGTTCGCCGCGATGCTCGCGGGGTTCGCCCAGTTCTCCGGGCGTCTCCGCGCACGGCGGCCCGGGCTTCACCGAATCATAGGCCGAGTCTACGTCGCGAGCGTCGGGGCCGCCGGGCTGCTGGCGCTGCCGCTTGCCGGCTATATGGACGACTTCTCGAAGGCGACGGGCTTCCTCGCGCTGGCGCTCGCGTGGCTCTTCACGGCCTGGAAGGGCTGGCGCGGCGCCGTGCGCCGCGACTTCGACGCGCACCGGATCTGGATGCTCCGCAGCTTCGGCATCACGCTGGTCGCCGTGAGCGGGCGCCTGCTCGTGCCGGTGCTGCTGCTGACGTACGGCCTGCTGCACGGCTTTACGCTGCCCGCGGGCCGGGAAGGCATGGTCGTGGCCGTGCTGAACGCGAACATTTGGGCGGGACTGGTCGCGAACCTCGCCGTGGTAGAATGGGTGCTGCTGAAGCCGAAGAGGTCATAGCCGCGGGCGAATGTGCGCCGCGCGGGAAGGATTCCGCGCGGGCCGGCGCGAACTATGCTAGCGTAACGCGAACGCATCTTCATGCCCGCAATCGGCTTGCGCGGGCCCGAGCAAAGGAGCGACCTGCCATGGCAAACCGCGGCAAGCGGATGACGGTCGTCGTGCCGATCGTCGTCGTCGCCGGCTTCGCGCTGGCGCTATTCTCGCCGTCCCCGACGCCCGAATGGGCCGTCAGGAAGGACATCCTGCTGTCCTTCCATCCCGTGCTCGCGTTCGAGTCGCGCGTCACGGAAGGCACAATCAAGGACGATCCGCGGTATGGCCATCTCTATCTCGCGTCCGGCCTGGAGGCGTCCTTCGTCTACGTCAAGAAGTCCGGCTACGGCTGGTACGTGGCAACGAGGGGAACCGGGCCGTAAACGCCGCCCTCGCCGGCCGCGCACGTGATTCCGTAGGCCGGCTAGCGGCCGGCGCGCCTGCGGCACCAAGGAGGAACCGAATGTTTTCCTATATTGATCAACATTACGAGGCCATCGACTTCGCCGGCCGCGACCTGCGGGACGGCGAGCTGATCCGCTGCACGTTCGAGCGCTGCGATTTCACGGCGGCGTCCATGGAGGAGCTGTCGACGACCGGCTGCCGCTTCGTGGACTGCCGTTTCCGCGGCGCGCTGCTGAACGCGTCGGCGCATGCGGAGTCGGCGTTTCTCAACTGTTCGTTTACCGAAGCGAATCTGTTCGTGGCGACGTTCTCGGCCTGCAAAATGACGGGAACCGACTTCGCCAAGGCGCAGCTGGACGGCTTCACCATCGCCGGCGGAGACTGGTCCTACGTGAACCTGCGGCATGCGCGGCTGGCCAAGCAGGATCTGCGCGGCGTCTGCTTCCTGGAGGCCGATCTGTCGGGCGCGAACCTCGAGAAGGCGGATCTGCGGAACTGCGACCTGACGCGGGTCAATCTGGCCCAGGCGCAGCTGAAGGGCGCGGACCTGCGCGGCGCCGTCATGGACGGGGTGAACTGGCCTTCCGTCGACGTGAAGGGCGTGCGGATGGACGCCGCCCAAGCCGTCCTGTTCCTGCGCGCGCACGGCGCGAAGGTGGACTGACCGCGGCCGATTTGGCGTGCCGTCCCGATTTGTCGTACACTAGGAGAGAATCCGAAGCGAAGAGAGGGACGACCAGACCATGAGCGATTTTCTGCATGCGCTGTTGGCACAGGAAGAAGAGCTGCAATTCGATTATTTCACGAACGAGGATGCGTTCGAGCTGGGCTGCATCATCGTCAAGCACGCCAAGGACGTGCTCGGCAAAGGGATCGCGGTCCATATCGAGAACGGCGAAGTGCCGCTGTTCACGCATTACATGACGGGCACGTCCAAGGACAACACGTACTGGATTAACGCGAAGAAAAACGTGGTGCGTCATTACGGCCACAGCTCGCTGTACGTCGGCGAGAAATATAAATCGGAAGGCACGACGTTCAAGGACGGCTCCGGCCTGCCGCTCGAGGAGTACCAAGGCGAGGGCGGTTCGTTCCCGATCATCGTGCGCGGCCATGGCGTCGTCGGCACGGTCACGGTATCCGGGCTGGCCGGCGAAGAGGACCATCAAGTGGCCGTGGACGGCCTGCGCCATTATTTGACCCGGACGTAAGCGGGAGAGAAGCCGGGGGCGCGCCTTGCTGCGCGGCTCGCCGCGCGGGCCGGCAATGCCGTCCCGGTCGAATCGCTTTACATCGCTTGCGCATAAAGCCCGGCGACGCTCGCAATGAGCGCCGCCGGGCTTTTGTGTGTCCATCGCTATGTTCGGAACCGCCCAGCGCCGAAGCTATTCCTTCACGGAGCCGAGCGTGATGCCGTGAATGAAGAAGCGCTGGATGAACGGATAGATGAGCAGGATCGGAATCATCGAGATAATGATTTTGGCCGCGTTGAACGTCCGGTTGGACACTGCCATCGCCTGCGCCAGCTGCTCCGGCGACATGCCGGTCATCGCCTGCGCGCTCAGCTGGGCGACCAGCGTCTGAATGTACGTCTGCAGCGGGTAGTTGTCCTGCTTGTTCATCAGGATGAGGCCGTCGAAGAACGAGTTCCAGTGGAACACGATGCTGAACAGCGTCACCGTGGCGATCGCCGGCAGCGACAGCGGAACGAACAGGCGGATCATGATGTACCACGGTCCGGCGCCGTCGATCTCGGCCGCTTCCGACAGCTCCTTCGGCAGGTTGCGGAAGAAGTTCATGAGCAGGATGACGTTGAACACCTGCACGGCGTGCGGGAGGATGAGCGCCCACATGGAATTGAGCAGGCCGTAGGACTTGATCGTCATGAACCACGGCACGATGCCGCCGCTGAACAGCATGGTGAAGACGAGGAACCACATGTAGACGTTGCGCATCGGGAACTGCTTGGCGTCCTTCGAGAGCGCGTAGGCCATCATGACCGTCAGCACGAAGTTCAGCAGGCCGCCGAATACCACCCGCTTGATCGAGATATAGAACGCATGGAAGAATAGTCCGTCGTCGAGCACCTTGGCGTAACTGGCCGTGGTGGCGTTGATCGGCAGCAGCAGCACCCGGCCGGCGTCCGCCGCGGCCTTATCGGAGAAGGAAACGGCCAGAGTATGCAGAATCGGCACGAGGCAGGCGAGCGAGAAGACGATCAGCGCGATCAGAATCGTCGTGTCCAGCACCCGGTTCGATAGATTGGCTCTTCCCACCATTGGTAATCACCCCATTCGAATTAGAAAATGCGATAGTTCGCGAAGCGGCTCGCCAGCACGTACGACACGACGACGAGGATGAAGCTGACCACCGACTTGAACAGGCCGACCGCGGTCGCGAGGCTGTACTGCAGGTCGTTCAGGCCGACGCGGTAGACGTATGTGTCGATAATGTCGGAGGACTGGTAGACGAGCGGGTTGTACATGTTGAAGATCTGGTCGAAGTTCGCGTTCATGACGTTGCCGAGCGCCAGCGTGCCGAGCAGCACGACCGTCGTGCGCACGCCGGGGAGCGTCACATGCCACAGCTGGCGGAAGCGGCTCGCGCCGTCGATGTTCGCGGCCTCGTAGAGCACGGGATTGATGCCCGTCAGCGCGGCCAGGTAGACGATCGCGTTGAAGCCGAATTCCTTCCAGACGTCCGTGCCGACGATGATGGCCGGGAACCACTTGTTGCTGGCGTAGAACAGGACGGGATCGATGCCGAACAGGCCGAACGTCTTGTTGACGATGCCATCCAGCGAGAAGACATCGAAGAATATAGTCGCAAGCAGCACCCACGAGAGGAAGTGCGGCAGATAGACGATGGTTTGGATCGATTTCCGCAGGAACCGCTGCCGCACTTCGTTCAGAAGCAGGGCGAACACGAGCGGCACGATCAGATTGGCGATGATCTTAAGCACCGCCAGGAAGATGGTGTTGAAGAAAATCTGCCTGCTGTCGGGCAGCTGAAAGAGATAGGTAATGTTGTCGAGGCCGACCCATTCCGAGCCCCGGATGCCGCGTCCCGGCTTGAAGTTCTGGAACGCCATGACGGCGTAGAACATCGGCACGATACTGAACAAGGCCAGAAAGACGATGCCTGGCAGGACCATGAGGTTGTAGTGAAAGCCATTCTTTTTCGTGCGCATCGGTTCTCACCGCTTTTTCGTTAATTTTTTGGATAGAAAAGGGCTCCCGGGCGTTGCCCGGAAGCCCGCCGCTGCCGTTAAGGCGTCTTACTTGTCGTTTACGATCTCCGTGACTTCCTTCGTGATCTGGTCGCCGCCGAGCTTCTTCCACTGCGCCACGAAGTCGTCGAAGGCGCTGACCGGCAGATCGCCGACGATGATCTTAAGGAACGTCTCGCTCTCGAGCTTCTCGAGCGTCGCCCACTTCGTCTCCATGGTGCGGGTCATGCCGTAGAAGACGCCGTACACTTTCTCCATCGGCTGGGTCGCGAGGACCGCGCCGCCGATCTCGTATGCCTTGGCCGGCTTCCAGGCATCCATGTTCTTCTTCGGATTTTCCTTCTCGGCCATCGTGAAGTCGTAGACCAGCTTCGTGTCGGGATCGAACGTCGACGGGTCGACTTCGCCCTTGATGGCTTTCTGTACGTCGTTATACCGCTTGACAACGGCGTCGGAGTAGTCGAGCAGCAGGTCGAACGGATAGAAGTTCCGGATGTGCACGCCGGTATCGGCCGCGTAATCGTCCAGCTTCTTCGTTTCCTCGGTGTTCGGGTCCTGTCTGCGCTCGTAGCGGGTGAAGACGTTCAGCATCTTGATTGCCGCTTCCGGATGCTCGTAGCCCTTGCGGACAACGATGTAGCGGTCCGTGACCGGCGCCATGTGCGTCGTGAACTTGCCGCCCGCGTCCAGAGGCGCGGCGTACGCGTTCCATTCCGCCTTGGTGTCGTTCGTGACGGAGTCGGCGAGCGGCCAATACGGCATCCACCACGGGCCGAAGAACAGGCCGGTCTTGTTCGCCACGATCGGCTCCTGCGTCTCCTTGTAGAGCGCGAACTGCTTGTCGATCAGGCCGTTCTTGTACCAGTCGGCCAGCTTCGCGAGCGCTTCTTTGTTCTCCGGCGTCGTCGAGCCGTACACGACGTTGCCGCTCGCGTCCTTGATCCAGTTCTTCGGGAACGCGTGGAACGCGCCGAAGATCGCGTCGAAGCCGTTCGGATTCGGCTTCTGGCCATAGACGACCGACTTGTCGCCCTCGAGGCCGACCGTGTCCGCCTTGCCGTTGCCGTCGGGATCCTGCTCGACGAACGCCTTGGCGATCTTCTCGACGTCGTCCATCGTCTTCGGCGCCGGCAGCTTCAGCTTATCCAGCCAGTCTTGGCGCACCCACAGGAGCGACGGGGCATCGGCTTCGATCGCCACGTTCGGCAGGCCGTAGAGCTTGTCGTCCGACGTCGCGTCCGCGAGCGCCATGCCGTTCGTGGAGGCGTACAGGTCTTTGACCAGCTGGGAGCCGTATTTCTCGTACGTGTCCGTCAAATCTTCGAGCATGTCGTTGTCGATCAGCTTGCGGAGCTGGTTGCGATCGACGACCATGGCGTCCGGCAGGTCGTTGCTCGCGATCGCCAGGTTGACCTTCTGTTTGAAGGCATCGTCGCCTTTGGCTTCCCAAGCGTGGACGACCTTGATGTTCGTCAGGCTTTCGAAGTAGCGGGAGACGATATTGTTCTCGTTCGTGTCGCCGTTCTTCAGCTTGTCGTCGGGAATCTTGAATCCGATGCTGAGCGTGACCGGCTCGGCCGACTTGCCGTAGGCCAGGTCGTCGCCCGTCGCCTCGTTGCCCGCGTTCGCCGCTTGTCCGTCGTTGCCGGGAGCCTGGCTGCCGCTGTTCGCATTGCCGGCATTGCCGCTGTTGCCGCCATTGTCGCCGCAGGCGGACAAGACGAGGGACATGGCCATCGCCGTGAGCAGAAGCTTCGCTTTCATAAAGAAACACCCCGTTTGTGTTTAATTCGTGTTTACGCTTTCATCTTACCCGATCGGGTGCGTGCGGCCGGAGGGAAAACGGGCCGCAGATGCGGCCGGGCCGTTCGCAGTTGGCGAACCGTTTTCCTACCGGCTGCCGACCGTTTTCCCCCTTTGGCTCCGGTATTCCGTCGGCAGCAGGCCCACGCGCTCCTTGAATACGCGGCTGAAATACTTGTCGTCCTCGAAGCCGGCGAGGGAGGCGATCTCGTAGACGGGCGCGTCGGATGCCAGGAGCAGCGTCTTGGCGCGCTCGATTCGCATGCCGCGGAGCGTCTCGCCGAAGGACTGGCCGGCGAAGCGGGTGAAGCACTGGCTGAAATAGCTGCGGCTCATGTTGATGTGCAGGGCGACGTCGGCCTGGTTGATCTTGTCGCCCGCGTGCCGGCGCATGTAGCGGACGGCCTGGATCAGGCTCGCCATCACTTCCCGCGACAGCGAGAGCTCGAGCATCCGGCGCTGCGCCAGGTCGGCGAAGAGCCGGAACCAGTCCCGCCACGGCGCCCAAGCCTGGCGCGGCGCGCGGTCGGCGTTCAGCCGGCGAAGCGCTTCCGCGTCGAGCAGCACGCCCGCCCATTCCTGCTCGAGCGCCCGGGCGAACGCGTCCAGCCGTTCCGGCGCCGGGCGCAGATCCGTCAGCGCCCGCTCGAACGCGTCCCATTCGCCCGCGCCGAGCGCCCACTTGACGGCGAGCCACCCGTCGAAGGCGGCGTCGAGCCCGGCGTCCGCGTCCGGTCTCGCCTTGGCGAGCGCCTCGTACGGGATCTCGGCCGGGCGGCCGTCCGCCGGCTCGGGCGCGTAGAAGAGATGGCGGGCGAGCCGCTCGCCGAGCGCGCGCTTCACGTCCGCCAGCGGCCGGTCCTCCAGGCCGGCCACGAGCGCCGTGCGCCACCGGGCGGCAGGCAGGCCCTCGAGCTCGCGCTTCAGCTCGGGCGTCCAGCCGGGCGGGGCGAGCTGCGCCATCCGGATGCCGCCGGCCAGCTCGTGCATCGCGTGGCGCTGGGCGAACGGCAGGCGGAGCAGCTCGGCGGGATCGGCATCCGCGTCGAGCGGGACGAACGCCAGCGCCTCGCCGGAGGTGAACCGGTCGCGGTCCGCGCCCGCGCCGGGAGCGTACGCCGCGCGGCTGCTCGCTTCCCAGCGGACGCGGTCGACGATCCGGTTCATGACGTCGTCGACGTTGTCCATGTCGAGCACCGTCTTCACGATGTAGTCGATCGCGCCGAGCCGCATGGCCTCCTGCACGTAGTCGAATTCGTGGTGGCACGTCAGCACGACGGACTTCATCCGGGGATAGCGCGTCCGGACTTGGGCGAGCAGCTCGAAGCCGTCCATGCCCGGCATGGTGAGGTCCGTGAACAGCAGATCGACCTCCTGCTTCTCGAGCAGCTCCAGCGCCGCCCGGCCGTCGGCGGCCTCCTGGGCGATCACGATGCCGAAGGACGCCCAGTCGATGACCGATATGAACCCTTTGCGCACGAGCTTCTCGTCATCCACAACCATTGCCCTAATCATCGAACTCCTCCTTCGCTTTGCGCGGAATGATAATCGTAATCGTCGTGCCTTCATGGGGAACGCCGTTAATGTCGATGGACATCCGGTCCCCGTAAAACTGCTTCAGCAGCCGGTTGACGTAGGACAGCCCGATGCCGAGGCCGCGCTTGGCGGCGCCGGGATCCTCCTGGAGGAGGCGCCGCGCCGTCTCGGGGTCGATGCCGTCGCCGTTGTCGGCCACCACGAGCGAGACGCGGCTCCCCTCCAGCGCCCGGATCGTGATCGCGACCCGGCCCTGGCGCTCGCCCGTGCCGTGATAGATCGCGTTCTCCACGAGCGGCTGGAGCAGGAAGCGGGGGATCGCCGCCCCGAGGACCGTCTCGTCGACGTCGACCGCGTATTCGAACTCGTAGTCGTAGCGGATGCGCTGAAGCTCCATGTAGTTTTGCAGGGCGTCGATCTCGTCCTGGATCGTCACGATGATGCTCTTCTTCCCGAGGTTGTAGTGCAGCACCTTGACGAGCAGGGTGACGAGCTTGTCGATTTCCTTCTGCCCGTTCATCCGGGCGAGCCATTGGACGGTGTTCAGCGTGTTGTGCAGGAAGTGCGGGTTGATCTGGCTGAGCAGCTTCTCGATCTCCAGCCGGCTCTTCTGCTGCTCGTTATGCTCCACCTCGGTCAGCAGCCCGTTGATCTTCGTCTTCATGTCCTGGAAGTTGCCGAGCAGCAGGTCGAACTCCTCGACGCGCGTATACGCGACCGGGGCTTCGATGTTCTCCGCCATCCGCACGATCTCGGAGTTGACCTTCCGAAGCGGCCGGTACACCTGCTTCCAGATGAACAGCGCGAGCAGGACGGAGAACACGAGCGTCGCGAGCGCGACGAAGAACAGCTTGTACAGCCACGAATAGATCTCGCTGTTGAACGTCGACTGCTTCACGGCGGTAATCAGCTGCCAGCCCTGCGGACTCTGGTAGCGGAACAGGTGGTAGCCGCCGCTGACCTTGTGCGGCGCGTCGTCCGCGGTCCAGGAGACGTCGAGCGCTTCCCGGGGCATGTCTTTGTTTTCGACATACGTCATGTCGCCGTGTTCGTTGACGAGCAGATGCGTCACCTTCATGCCGTACGAACGCTCGCTCAGGATTTTGGCGAACAGGTTGTAGTTGGTCTCCAGATAGATGTACACGTTCTTGGCGCCGGGCACGCGCACCACCCGCAGCGACGAGAAGACGAAGTTGTTGCTCGAGCTGTACATCGTCTTGTGCGGGCCGAAGTACGACGCGCCGTTATAGGTCATGAAGGGCGGCAGCTTGTCCGTGCCGAAATCGCGGCTCAGGCTGAAGTTCGTGAACAGCACCGGATCGTCCAGTCCCGGTTCCACGTAAGCGGTTACGCCGAGGACCGGATTGGTGAAGTTGACGAGGTTGATCTTCTGGTTGATGCTTGCCATGAGCTGCGATTTCTTGTACACCTGCTTCTCCTGGAGGAACTTGCCGACCTCGTCGACGATCTGCCCGTCCAGCGCGAACTGCTTGGAGGCGAAGTCGAGGTTGTTGATCGTATTCTCCAGCGTGGCCGCTTCCTGGTTCAGGCTGGCGCTGATGCCGCTTTGGATCTTGTTCGTCAGGATCGAGTAGATGGAGTAGTACGTCATGGCGCCGAGCGCGGCGAGCGGCAGCAGGCTGCCGATGACCAGGTAAATGACCAGACTTCGTCTCAAGGACTTGGATTTGCGCGCGAGGATGCGTCGCTTCATCGAGGTGCTCCTTCCCGCGGCGGACGCGCCGTCTCTATTCGGACGTAATTATAACATACGCGCATTCGCCGCGAGATTTCAAAATCCGCCTTGAATCGATTTCCAGCTTAGCGAAATTTGTCCTTCGGCCCCGGGGCATTTCCTATAACCCCGCCCGATGGAGTAAACTAAAAAGAAAACGGCAAGCTTCAAGCTTGCCCCTACGGGAGCTGGAATAAAGGATGAAGCGCATGACGATATTGATCGCGGACGACGAGGCGGAAATCGCCGATCTGGTCGAGCTGCATCTGGCGAGGGAGGGCTACCGCTGCATCAAGGCGGCCTCGGGCCACGAGGCCGTGCAGGCCGTGCAGTCGCAGACGGTCGACCTGGCGATTCTCGATATCATGATGCCGGGCATGGACGGCTACGAGGTGACGCGGCAGATCCGGGAGACTTCCGCGATGCCGATCATCTTCCTCAGCGCGAAGACGAGCGACCTTGACAAAATCACGGGGCTCGTCATCGGCGCCGACGATTACATGACGAAGCCGTTCAACCCGATGGAGCTGGTCGCGCGCGTGAACGCCCAGATGCGAAGGGCGCTGCAGTTCAATCAGCAGACGGGGGGGAACGCCGCGCCCGTGCTGGAGTCCGGCGGCCTCGTCATCGATCCCGGCCGGCATACGGTGACGCAGTTCGGCAATCCCGTCGAGCTGACCCCGAAGGAATTCGACATCCTGTACCTGCTCGCGAGCCATCCGAAGAAGGTGTTCAGCGCGGAGCATCTGTTCCAGAGCGTCTGGGGCGAGGCATACTACGAGAGCGGCAATACCGTCATGGTGCATATCCGCACCCTGCGCAAGAAGCTCGGCGACGACAAGAACAAGTGGATCAAGACCGTCTGGGGCGTGGGGTACACGTTCAATGGGTAAGCCCGGCATCAGCTTCCGCGTCCGAATGATCCTGTTCCTCGTGCTCAGCATGCTGCTCGCGGGGCTCGCGCTCTTCCTGGCGTACAAGGCGGTGGAGTCGTATTACATGGCCGATACGCGGTACGCCGATGATCCGCTGTTCCAGCTGCGGCATATCATCGCGAACGGCATCGGCGACTTCAAGTTCGCCATGCTGCTCATGATTCCGCTGACGATCTTATTCTTCTACCTGTTCACGAAGCCGTACGCGGCGTACTTCAAGGCGATTTCGGGGGGCATCCACCGCCTGGCGGCCGGGGATTTCGGCAGCCGCGTCGTCATCCATGCGAAAGACGAGTTCGGGCAGATCGCCGAGGACATCAACCTCGCGGGCGAGAACCTGCAGCGGGCGGTGGAGCGGGGGGACTTCGCGGAGAGCAGCAAGAACCAGCTCGTGCTGAACCTGGCGCACGACCTCCGCACGCCGCTGACGTCGGTGCTCGGCTACCTGGACTTCATCCTCCGGGACGAAGAGCTGTCCAAGGAGCAGGCCGCGCATTACACGCGCATCGCGTTCACCAAGTCCAAGCGGCTCGAGAAGCTGATCGACGAGCTGTTCGAGGTGACCCGGATGAACCACGGCATGTCACCGCTGCACCGGGCCGACCTGGACCTGAGCGAGCTGCTCGTGCAGCTGAACGAGGAGCTGTATCCGCTGTTCGAGAGCAAGGAGCTGACCGTGCGCCCGGACATCGCGCCGAACGTCCGGCTCTTCGGCGACGGCGAGCTGCTGGCGCGGGTGTTCGAGAACCTGCTGACGAACGCCGTGCGCTACGGGGCGGACGGGCATTACATCGACGTCGTCTGCTTCGAGGAAGGCGGCGAGGCCATCGTGCAGGTGGCCAATTACGGCGATTCTATCCCGCCGGAGCAGCTGCCGCACCTGTTCGAGATGTTCTATACCGGCGATCAGGCGCGGACCCATCAAGGCGGCGGCACCGGGCTCGGCCTGTTCATCGTCCGCAATATTGTGGAGCAGCACGGCGGCACGATCGAGGCGCAGAGCGACGTCGTGCGCACCTGCTTCGAGGTGCGGCTGCCGCTGGACGGCGGCGAGAGCGCGCCGGCGGCCGAGCAGCCCGCCCTCAAGCCGCGAAGCGCGCGGGGGAAGTGAGCGCGGCGCGGGAGCGGCCGGGCGAGGGCGGGCGCGCGAGGACGGGCGCATGAGGACGGGCGGCGCTTGTCCGGCGACCCTAGCAGGGATGCGACCCTCCAATCGAGAACTCCTCAGAGGAGCAAGTGACATCTGAGGAGGAGTGGTGGCGTGATTAAAGCGATCGTTTTCGATTTCGACGGACTGATCTACGATACCGAGGCGCCGGAGTATCGGGCGTACCGGGAGATATTTGAGGAGCACGGGCACGAGCTGGAGCTGGCCGTCTGGGGGCAATGCGTGGGCACGCACGACAGCGGGTTTGATCCGTATGGGCATTTGGAAGCGTGCCTGGGGCGGACCGTCGACCGGGAGCTGCTGCGCGCGCGGCACCGGGAGAAGTTCGAGGCGCTGCTCGCGGCGGAAACGATCCGTCCCGGCGTGGAGGACTATCTGAAGGACGCCGGGAGGCTCGGCCTCCGCGTCGGGCTGGCGTCGAGCGCGACCCGGGCCTGGGTGTCGGGCCATCTCGGCCGGCTGAACGTGGCGCCGTACTTCGAATGCATCCGGGTGCGCGACGACGTGGTCCGGGCGAAGCCCGATCCCGAGCTGTACCTGCAGGTCATCCGCGAATTCGGGATCGAGCCGCACGAGGCGGTCGCGTTCGAGGATTCGCCGAACGGCGCGAAGGCGGCCAAGGCGGCCGGCATGTACTGCGTCACGGTGCCGAACGACGTCACGCGCGGGCTGGCCTTCGGCAGCGTGGACCTGCGGCTGGAATCGCTGGCGGACGTGAAGCTGGACGCGCTGATCCGGCGCCTGGAGGCCGGCGCGCCGGTCCGATGAGCCCCTTGGGGGCCGGGCTCGGGCGCCGGGCGGACCGCGGAGCGCCGCTACAGCGTCTGCCCGCTGTCCACCGTGATCAGCTGGCCCGTCATCGCTTCCTGCTCGAGCGCGGCGCAGATGAGCTGCGCGACGTCCTCCGGCGCCGCGATGCGCTGCAGCAGCAGGTTCGGGGCCAGCCGCTGCATCTGCGCCTCGCGGCCCGTCCACCAGCGCGTCGCCACGGCGCCGGGCACGACCGCGTTCACGCGGATATCCGGCGACAGGGCGCGCGCCAGCGATTTCGTGAGGCCATGCACCGCCGCCTTGGAGACGGCGTAGGGGAGCGAGGAGCCGAGCCCCGTGTTCCCCGCGAAGCTGCCGACGTTGACGATCGCGCCTTGGCCGGCCTGCTTCATCCACGGCGCGGCCGCGCGGGCGCAGCGGAACATGCCCTTCACGTTCACGTCGAGCAGCGAATCCCAGATCTCGTCCGTGACCGCGTCCAGGTCGTGCAGCGGGATATGATGCGTGAAGCCGGCGTTGTTGACGAGCAGCTGCACGCCGCCGAACGTCTCGGCCGCGCGCCCGATCATGGCCCGCACCTCGTCGTCCCGGGCCACGTCGGCCTGGGCGGCGATCGCCCGGCCGCCCTCGTCCCGGATTGCCCGTACGACGTCCTCCGCTTCTTCCTGCGAGCGCGAATAGTTGACGACGACGTTCGCGCCTTTGCGGGCCAAGAGCAGGCTGACCGCCCGGCCGATTCCCGTGCCGCCGCCCGTGACGACGGCCGTCCGATCCTTCAGTTCCATGGGTCTTCCTCCTTCGAATGGCGATGCCGAGCACTGCCGGCTCGCGAGTCGCCCCTATTGTAACGCCGGGGCGGGGACGTTGTATAATTGAAAAAAACGATGCCCGCGTTCATTATTAATGAACGCGGCCGCAGCGCGGGACAGCGCGCAAAAAAGACACCGCCGAACGCAATGTCATTAAGTTAAACGATCTTAATGACATTGCCGCCGAACGGTGTCTTTTTGCGTCTTCCACGCTCACTCTTCCACGCCGGCCTGCGGGCCGCCGTCGGCGAACCCCTGCGGCGCGCCCGGAGCCGGCATCGCCGCCGCTCGCTTCGCGAGGAGTCTGCGAAATTTCGCGTACGAGACGATCCGCCACGGCACCGCGTAGCCGGCGGCCACGACGACGAATAGCGCGGCTTCCGTATCCGGCCCGATGAAGGCGAAATAATCCCGGAGCAGGAAGCGGACGACGAAGATCGCGAGGAACGCGACGATGAAGCTGCGGTTCTTGACGGCATAGATCTGACCGTCCGCGCGAAGCTCGTAATTCGTGGTCCAGATGAGGGGCACCGCCAGCGCGGCGCCGATCAGGAACGCGACGAGGAATTCCCACGGCACCGCGTTCACGTTCGGTCCGGACGCTACGGGGACGCTGAGGACCGCCACGTAGACGGCCGGCAGCAGCAGGCGGATGCCGTTGCCCTTGATAGGACGGTACATCGCGCGCGTTCTGCGCCAGAGAATAAGCGCCGCGATCAGGACGACAACGAGATAAAACGATGACCCTTGCATGAAGAGATCGGTCCACCCTTCTGGAAAGTCTCTCTAGCATATGGAAAACTTTCCTATTTGTCTAGTGGCGCGCACCGGGCGGAAAGCGTCCGTTCAACGGCACAAGCGCCTCGTCCCGGGGGAACGAAGCGCTTGTGGATCTAGGAGAAACGGCAGGCTCGGACGGGCTGTCCGCCGCCGGCGCTTCTAGATTTTCTTCATCAGGAGATAGATGAAGTAGGGCGCGCCGATCAGCGCGACCACGATGCCCGCGGGCACGCCGTCCGCGGTGCCGACGTTGCGGCCGATCGTGTCGGCGAGCACGAGCAGCCAGCCGCCGATCAGGATCGCGACGGGCATGAACAGCTGGTTGCGCGGGCCGACCAGCGCCTTCGCCATGTGCGGCGCCATCAGGCCGACGAAGGCGATGCCGCCGGTGACGGATACGGCGGCGGCCGCCAGCGCGACCGCCGCGAGCAGCAGCACGAGCCGCTCCCGCGCCAGGGCGACGCCGACGCCGATCGCGACGGATTCGTCGAGCGCCAGCAGGTTCAGCTTGTTCGCCTTGTAGAGCACGAACGGCACGAGCGCGGCGAGCCACGGCAGCAGCGCCCAGACGAACGGCCAGTCCGTGCCCCAGACGTTGCCGGCCAGCCATTTCGAGATGAAGTCGACCTTCTGCCGGTCGGCGGACGAGATCAGCACGATCATGATGCCCGAGAGCGCCATGGAGAAGCCGACGCCGGTCAGGACGAACCGGACGGGCTGGAGGCCGGCATGCCGCTTGTATGCGAACAGATAAATCAGCGCCGACGTCAAGAGCGCCCCGCCGAACGCGGCCATCGGCAGCACGTACGCGAACGTGTCCGCCTCGAGCGGCATGAACAGGAAGAAGAAGGCGACGCCGACGCCCGCGCCGGAATTGATGCCGATGATGCCGGGATCGGCCAGGTCGTTGCGCGTCACGCTCTGCAGGATGGAGCCGGCGAGCGCCAGCGCCATGCCCGACAAGAGCGTGATGACGATGCGCGGCAGACGGACTTCGTACAGGATGAAGTGCTCCCTGAAATTGCCGTGCCCGAACAGGGTCGGCAGCAGGCGGCCGTACGGGAGCTTGGCGTAGCCGAGCCCCATGCCGAGGAAGACGGTCAGGACAATGAGTGCGAACAAGACGAGCAGGATCATGCGCTGCTTGCGAACGATTGCGGGCCGAATCATCGGATGGTCTTGCCCCCTCTCCGCATGATGTACAGGAAGAAGGGCAGCCCCGCGATCGCGACGATCGCGGCGAGCGGCGTCTCGTACGGCGCGTTGATCGTCCGGGCGAGCGTGTCCGCGAGCAGCATGAACGTCGCTCCCGACACGGCCGACATCGGCACGACGAAGCGATAATCCGTGCCGACGACGCCGCGCACGATATGCGGGATCATGAGCCCGAGGAACGTCAGGTTGCCGACCAGCGCTACGGAAGCGCCGGCGAGCAGCACGGTCACGACGAACAGCGCCGCCTTCACGGCGCCGGTCCGCTGGCCGAGGCCGACGGCGACGTCCTCGCTCAGGCTCAGGATCGTGAGCTGCCGCGACAACATCATGGCGGTCAGCACGCCGGCCGAGACGAACGGAATGATGACCTGCAGCTGCTCCCAGGACGTGCCGATGATGCCGCCGGCCGTCCACATGGAGACGTCTTTTGAGATCTTGAACGCCAGGCCGACGCCGTCCGCCAGCGCGTACAGGAACGCCGAAACGGCGGAACCCGCCAGCACGATGCGCAGCGGGGAGAAGCCGCCCTTCTTGGCGGCGCCGATGCCGGCCACGAGCAGGGAACCGGCCGCGGCGCCGATGAAGCAGGCGATGGTGATCCAGAAATAATTGGCCGACGGGACGAGCGCAAGGGTGAAGGCCAGCGCCGCGTTGGCGCCGGCCGTCAGCCCGAGCAGGCCGGGATCGGCGAGCGGGTTGCGCGTCATGCCCTGCATGACCGAGCCGGACACCGCGAGCGCCGCCCCGATGAAGATCGCCGCGATTTCGCGCGGCAGCCGGATCTCGCGGAGCACCGAGAGGTTCTCGCCGGGCCGGTCGGTCATGAGCGCGAGCCACACTTCCTTCGGCGTCGTGTGGGCGGCGCCGAGCGTCATGGCGACGAAGAACGTCAAGACGAAGAGCAGCAAGCCCGCGGCGAGCTTGAAGGCGAAGGGGACGGTGCGGGTCGAGTCGCCAGCCATCGCCTTATTGTCCCAGGAAGCTCTTCTTGAAGAAGTCCAGCTGGTAGTCGAGCGTGTCGGCGTCGTTGAAGTAGAACGCGTCCGCGTTCACCTCGAAGACGCGGCCGTTCTTCACGGCTGGAATGTTTTTGTACGTGGCGGTGTCTTGGAACGAGCCGTCGGCATCGCCGAACTTGCTCAGGATGACGTAATCGCCGGCGTATTGCGGCAGCACTTCCGCCGACAGCGCGAAGTAGCCGGGCTTCAGCGCCGAGTCGATGACCTTCTGCGGCATCTTCAGGCCCATCGCCTGGTACAGCACTTCCGTGCCGCGGCCCCAGTTGTTGCCGTAGACGTAGAGCTGCTTGTCGAAGCTTTCGATGACGGACACGGTCGCGTTCTCGCCGATTTTGGCTTTGATTTCTTTGCCGGTCTCTGCCGCGCGCGTCTTGAAATCGTCGACCCACGCCTGCGCTTCCTTCTCCTTGTTGACCGCCTTGCCGATCTCGAGGTGCTGGGTCAGGTAGTCGACTTTGCCGTACGTGTAGACGACCGTCGGGGCGATTTCCTTGAGCTTGTCGAGGTTCTTGACGTTATCGAGGCCGATGATCAGGTCGGGATTGAGCTCAATGATTTTCTCCAGGTCCTCGTCGGACACTTCCTTCGCGTCCTTCAGCGCATCGGCGAACCGGGGATTCTTCATCGACCAGGAATCGGCGCCGACGATGTGGACGCCGAGCGAGATGAGGTCGCCCGCGTAGGAGGACAGGACGATGACGCGCTGCGGATTGGCAGGCACTTCGACGGGGCCGGACTGGGATTGGTACGTGATCGTGCCGGAGGCCGGCGCGTCGGACGAAGCCGCGTTGTTCGCCGCGGCGTTGCCGGCCGTTGGGTCGGCATTCGAAGCGCCGTTCGAAGCGGCGTTGTTCGCGGGAGCGGCATTGCCTCCCGCTGCGTTGCCGGCGCCGGTGTTCGCGGCGTTATTAGCGTTGCCGCAGGCGCTTAGGAGCAGAAGGAGAACGGCGAAAATCGGAAGAAACGCTTTTTTCATGAGACGAGAACCCCTTTGGAATAAAATGGTATATCAGTGATAACGATTATCAACACTGCCATAACCAAAGATACGTTCAGTGAGAATGATTGTCAATATCATCTTGTAAAAAAGCCCGCAGCCGTGTATATTTATACTTATTGAGAATCATTATCAACGAAATGCCATGGCGAAGGAGCGATCTTCTATGAACGCGGCGGACGTATACGACGTGACCATCATCGGGGGCGGCCCGGCGGGGCTGTACTCGGCTTTCTATAGCGGACTGCGGGAAATGAAAACGAAAATCATCGAATTTCAGCCGCAGCTCGGCGGCAAGGTGCATGTCTACCCGGAGAAAATGATATGGGACGTCGGCGGTTTGACGCCTACGCCCGGCGCGAAGCTGATCGAGCAGCTGGTCGAGCAGGGGCTGACCTTCGGCCCCGAGGTGGTGCTGAACGAGAAGGTCGAGGCGATCGGGCGCGGGGATACGGGCTTGTTCGAGCTGCGCGCGGCTTCCGGAACCGTTCACTACTCGAGGACAGTTATCGTCGCCGTCGGCAGCGGCATTCTGAAGCCGACCAAGCTGCAGATCGAAGGCGCGGAGCGGTTCGAGGTGAGCAATCTGCATTACACGGTCAAGTCGCTGCGCCGGTTCAAGGGCAAGACCGTTGTCGTATCGGGCGGCGGCAATTCCGCCGTCGACTGGGCGAACGAGCTGGAGCCGATCGCGAAGCAGGTCATCGTCGTGTACCGCAAGGGCTCACTGACCGGCCACGAAGCGCAGGTGCAGCAGCTGCTGCGGAGCTCCGCCGAATGCGTCTTCCATTCCTCGATCACGAAGCTGATCGCGAGCGCGGACCGCGAGACGATCGAACGCGTGGAATTGACGAACCACGAGACGGGCGAAGTCGTAACGGTGGAAGCCGACGAGATCGTCATCAACCACGGCTACGAACGGGAGTCGACGCTGCTGCAGGCGAGCGACCTGAACATCGAGATGCTCGAGGATTTCTACGTATCGGGCACCGTCATGAGCGAATCGTCCGTGCCGGGACTGTACGCCGCGGGCGACATCCTGATGCACGACGGCAAGCTGCATCTCATCGCCGGGGCGTTCCAGGACGCGGCCAACGCGGTGAACAAGGCGAAGCAGTTCATCCAGCCGGGCGCCGACAAATTCGCCATGGTATCGTCGCATAACGACCGGTTCAAGGAGCGCAACCGCGAACTGGTGAAACAGATGATGAAGTAGGGGCAGGAAGCGCCAAGCCGAATTCGATCGCAGGACCTCAACCGGAGACGAACGCTTGGCAGGCGACCCAGATCGATCCGACCATGACGGCGATGCCCCCGACTTTGCTCATGAAATAATAGAAGTCGCTCGGCTCGGGATTGTCGTACAGGAGCTGACTTGGCGACAGGCGGAACAGGAGCGTCTGGAACCGTTCGTAGCGGAAGGAGCACCAGCCGAAGATCATGAAGGCCAAGGCTAGGAAGAGAAAACCGGGGCGGCCCGGCGTGCGGTGATATTCCGGATAAGCGGCGGCGACGAGCGATGCGGGAAGATAGGTTTCGGTCGGCTCGTCGATGCGAACGCCGCCAGAGTAGGCCGCGATTTCCACGACGAACTCGCCTTTCGCGTCGTAGCTGAGGAGAATGCCGTTGGTGTCCTGCACGCTGTACCGGTGACCGTTCGGGTACGAGACGCTGTAAGCTGCCGGAAGCGCGGGCGCGGAGGTTTTCGCGATGAGGTAGTCGTCCGTTCCGATCCGCACCGAGCGCTCGAGGTTGCTTATGACGCGAACGTCGACGGGACCGGCCGAACCGCCGCGGTACGTGGCCAGGTCGCCCTGAAGACGCTGCAGCGTGTACCGGTCCTGGTTCAGATAGAAGGCGCGATCGGTGAAATACGAGTGGGACAGCAGCGCGATTGCAAAGGTTACGGCGGTCAGGGCGGCGAAGAAGAGGATGCTGGGATTATTGAGTTTTTTAATCGTCGATATGGTCATAGGGAAGGGCACCCGCTCTTTTTTTGGTTTCTTCCCTTGTACGCGGCGGGGGGGCGCCCGGTTGCGGGAAGGCCGAATTGAGCGTTGAACGGAGGAGGCGTGGACGGTGATAACGGCACGGCAGCTGATCGCGTTGATGGAGGAGACGCTGCGCGCGCGGGGCTTCGACTTGGCCGGGGCGATCGACGAGCTCGGGCAAGTGCGCCAGTCGGTTCGGCGGGAACGCGGCGAAGCGTTCTCGTTCGGCGAGCATATCCGGGGCATGCTGCTCGCGCTGCTGAGCAATCAGCGGCCATGGGGACCGATCGCGCGGAACGAAGCGCGGCTCGCGGAGATTTTCGGCGGGTACGAGGCCGAGCGGCTGAAGGCGGCGGACAAAAGCCGGCTCGCCGAGTGCGTCAAGGCGATCAAATGCGGCAACCGCGCGATCGCCAGGCAGATGGCCGATCTGGACGCGAACCTCGCGACGCTGGAGCGGATCGCGGCGGATTACGGCAGCTTGGACCGGTTCGTGCTGAGCGGTCCGCCGGAGGCGGTCGCGCGCGAGCTGGGGCAAGGGAAGCGGTACAAGCTCCGGGGCGTGGGCTTCACGCTCGCGCTGGAGTATCTCCGGCATGTCGGCGTGAAGGCGATTAAGCCGGATCTCCATATCCGGCGCATCGTCAGCGATGCGCGGCTCCGGCTGCACGACGGCTATCCGTCGGAGGACAAAGCGGTCGCGATTTTGGGCAGGCTCGCGGCCGAGGCGGGCGTGAACCTGACCTACCTCGACAATCTGATGTGGCTGTACTGCGCCGCCGATTACGGCGCCATTTGCGGCGCCGCGCCGAAGTGCGGCGCGTGCGGGCTGCGGCCGCATTGCGCGCAGGGGCGGGCGGTGTAGGGCCGGACCGCGGCTAATCGCCGCAGGACTCGACATCGGCGAACTCCAGGGGGCTCCCACGACGACCGTCTCGGCTTCTACCCGCATGTCCGCTCTCCTGCTACCCTGCTCGCCGTACTCCCCTTCGCTTTCTCACCCTGTTCCGTCGCTCGACGCCACTGGCGGCTAGCGCTGCTCTTGACGGCTGGCTGGTACTCTTGATGCTAGCTCCACTGACAATGGAGAGCGTCACTCGCGACGCTAGCACCACTCTCGACGGCTAGCCTCACTCTCGACGGCCAAGCTCTCACTCCCGACGTTAGCTCCACTGACAACGGCCATCCTTACTCCTGACGCTAGCTCCACTCACACCGGCCAAGCTCCACTCTTCACGCTAGCTTCACTCCCAAAAGTCGAGTCCAAATCTTGACGCTGGCTCCATTCTCGACGGCTAGCTCCACTCCCGATGGACAGCTCCACTCCCGAGGTTTGCTCCTCTGAGAACGGCCAGAGTCACACTCGACGCTAGCTCCACTCGCACCGGCCAGCTTTACTCTCTAGTTCAGCTCTCGATGGCCAGTTTCACTCTTGACGCTGCTTCACTCCCAAAAAGGCGAGCCCGAATCTTGACGCTGGCTCTATCTTCGACGGGTCAGCCCCACTCCCGACGTTTGCTCCGTGAGGGCAATTCATGCGGCCGGGAGGATTTTTATGCACCGAGGAGGCGGGCGAGCGGGTGTTTTAGGTGCAGAGGAGTTCAGCCAAGGCATCCGGAGAGCCGGATCCCCATGGAAGTTTCGGCGATAAGCACTGGAATTGTCGGCCAGGAGAGCAGCTATTTGTTAGGCTTTGGCCGTTTTGCGAATTTGGCGGCCACACGTTCCGCTATTGGCCTGAATGGACCGGCTTATGCCCCCTTCGGAGGCAAATAGCGGCTCCTGTGTCCGCCAAATGGCGGAAGGGGCCTAAAACGACGGCATAACGGATCTCCTGTCCGCTCAGCGCGGGGAAGACGAGGTCCCCGGTGCACAAATGTTGCTTTCAAAGCATTAAACCCCCTCGACTGCCTGCCGGCGATAAGGGGGTTGATCGTGAAGCTAGTATGGGCGATGAGCGGGAGATGGGTGGACGGGCGACGGCGTGAGCGCGAGCGCTGCCCGCGAATCGTGCCCGGCCCGCGGCGCGCGCGCCGGCCGATTCGCGAGGCACCCGGCCGCCAGCTCCGCCGGGCCTGCGCGGCGCCTTCCGCAGGCGACGGCGCGAGCGTGCGTCCGGCCCGCGGCGCGCGCGCCGGCCGACTCGCGAGGCACCCGGCCGCCAGCTCCGCCGGGCCCGGCGACGGCCTCCGCCTACGCCGGTTCCGTCCCGGCCGGGCAATTCGCGCTGCCCGGGACGAGTCACACGCCTAGCGAGCGGCGAGCCACCTCCTCCGCAGGGCGGCGAACGCTACCGGCTATGCAAGCCACTCCGCAGCCGCCGCCCGTAGGCAAAATGGTTCGTCGGCCCATGGCCCGCCCCGAACCCGAGCTCGTCCTCGATCGCCGCCTGGATGAACGCCTTCGCTGTCTCCATCGCCTCTTCGACCGCGAAGCCTTGGGCGAGCGCGGCCGTCAGCGCGGCGGAATACGTGCAGCCCGTTCCGTGCGTGTGGCGGGTGTCGATCCGCTTGCTCTCCAGATAGCGGTACGTCCGGCCGTCGTACAGCAGGTCGATCATCGGCTCGTCCGGCGCGCTGTGGCCGCCCTTGATCAGCGCGTAGCGCGAGCCCATCTCCACGATCGTCTTCGCGGCGATTTCGCGCTCCTGCACGTTCGTGATCCGCAGGCCGGTCAGCATCTCGGCCTCGGGAATATTCGGCGTCGTCACGAGCGCGAGCGGCATCAGCCGCGTCACGAGCGCGTCGACCGCTTCCCGGAGCAGCAGCCGCGAGCCGCCCTTGGCGACCATGACGGGGTCGATGACGAGATTCCGCCAGCCGTATTCGCGCGCCTTGTCCGCGACGGTGCCGATGATCGCGGAGCTGAACAGCATCCCCGTCTTGACCGCGTCCGGGGGCAAATCGGCGCCGATCGCGTCCAGCTGCGCGGCGACGGCCGCGGGCTCGAGCGGATAAACGCCTTGAACGCCGAGCGTGTTTTGCGCCGTCACCGCCGTCAGCGCGGACATGCCGTAGACGCCGAGCTCCTGAAACGTCTTCAGGTCGGCCTGAATGCCCGCGCCGCCGCCGCTGTCCGAGCCGGCGATCGTGAGCGCTTTGGTAATGGTCGTCATCGTCATTCCTCCTCTAAGCTTTCGTGTTCGCCGGTCCGACATCGGGGTTCCTCCGGGCCGGTAAGGTCATTTAGCTTGCCGATCGAGCCGTTAGCCGGTCAGATTGACGAATGCGTCCGCGGCCTTGACGTCCGCGCCGAGCAGGTCGTGATCCGCGAGCCAGTCGTTCACGCGGTCCCAGGATGCGGGATCCTGCGCGCCGAAGGGTGCGTCCTTGTCCGTCATGAGCGGCAGCAGAATGACCAGGCTCTTCGCCTCGATGGACGGGTCGAGCGGGGAGCCGCCGTCTTCGTGCTCGAGCAGCATCTTCAGCGCGTCGTCCGGATGCGCCTCCACGTAGCGCTGCCCCTCGGCCGCGGCCTGCACGAACTTCGTGAACAGGTCCTGCTTCGCCTTCAGACCGTCGTCGCTCGCGGCCAGCACGAGCTCGTAATAGTCCGGCACGCCGTACGCGGCGGGATCGATCGAGTTAACGGGATGGCCGTCTTTGTCTAGGATCAGCTGTTCGTGATTGATGAAGCCGCCGATGATGGCGTCGACCTTGCTCGTGGATACCGCCGGGATTAGATCGTAGCCGACGTCGATCAGCTTCGCGGCATCCGGATCGCCGCCGTCCGCTTCGATCATGGTGCGCGCCATCGCCTCGTAGAGGGGGATGGACGAGAAGCCGATCGTCTTGCCGGCGAGGTCCTTCGGCGACCGGACGCCGCTGCCCGCCGGCACCATCAGATGGTTGAGCGGATGGCGCACGACCGCGGCGATCGCTTTCACGGGAATGCGCTCCCCGCGGGCCATCAGCACCTGCGGCTGGTACGTGAGCGCGAGGTCGACCTTGCCGGCGGCGACGAGCTTCAGGGCGTCGTTGGTCTCGGCGGGCATGCGGATGTCGACGTCGAGTCCGGCTTTCGCGAAATACCCCTGCGCCTCGGCGGCGTACAGGAACGAATGGACCGCGTTGGGGTACCAGTCCAGCATGAGCGAGATTTTTTGCGGCGGCGTCTGGCTGCCGCCCGGGGCATTGGCGCCCTCGCCGGTATCGGCGGCCGTGCCGCTGCCGGCGTTCGCGCCGCCGCCCGGCGTCGAGCCGCAGCCGCCAAGCGCGAGCAGCGCCGCGGCGATAAGCATCGGGAATACGAATAACGATGGCTTTTTCATGAGGAATCCCTCTTTCTTTTGCGAAGCAGGATGGTTTCGAGCAGCGAGACGGCGAGGAAGAACGCGACGCCGAGCGCCGACAGCAGGAAGACCGCCGCGAACATGGCGTCCGTCTGCAGGCCGCCGGACATGCGGCGGCTGAAATAGCCGAGCCCTTCGGTGCCGCCGAGCCATTCGCCGATCGTCGCGCCGACGACGCTGTAGACGACGGACAGCTTGAGGGCGGAGAAGAACGACGGCAGCGCGAGCGGCGCCTGCACCTTGCGGAAGATCGCCCAGCGGCCCGCGCCCATCGTCAGCAGCAGCTCGCGGTAGCCGGCGTCGCCCCGGCCGAGCCCGTCGTAGGTACCGACGACGATCGGGAAGAATGCGGTTAGGAACACGACCGCGACCTTGCTCCAAACCGCGTACCCGAACCACAGGATGAACACGGGGGAGAGCGCGATGAGCGGAATCGTCTGGCTGACGACGATGAACGGGTACAGCGCCTTGTTCAGCCAGGTGTATTGGCGCATCAGCGCCGCGAGCAGCACGCCTCCGGCGACCGAGAGCAGGAAGCCGAGCGCGGCCTCCGACGCCGTGGCGGCCAGATGGCGGCCGAGCAGCGGGCCGGCATCCCGGCCGAGCGCGCCGGCGATCGCGGTCGGGGCCGGCAGGATGAAGAACGGCACCCAGCCGAGCCGCACGGCGCACTCCCAGCCGCCGAGCAGCGCGAGCAGCAGGAGCGCGAACAGGCCGTACCGCTCCAGCAGCGCGGACAGCGGGTCACGGAACGGTCGTCGTCTGTTCATCCAGCAGCTGCTCCAATTCCCGCCGGAGCTTCACGAAGCCCGGCTCGTATTTGAGGCTTGCGTCCCGCGGCCGCGGCAGGCAGGGGCGCAGCTCCCGCAAGCCTTCCCCGCTGCCGGCCGCGGGCATCAGATAGACGCGGTCGCTCAGCAGGAGCGCCTCCTCGAGGTCGTGCGTGATGAATAGGACGCTCTTGTCGAGGCCGCCCCAGAGCCCGAGCAGCCAGCGGTGCAGCTCCCGCTTGGTCATGGCGTCGAGCGCGCCGAACGGCTCGTCGAGCAGCAGCAGCGGCCGCCCCGTCAGGACCGTGCGCAGCAGCGCGACCCGCTGCCGCATGCCGCCGGACAGCTCGTCGGGGTAGGCCCGCTCCCGCCCCTCCAGGCCGAAGCGCGCGAGCAGCCGCCGGACCTCGGCGGCGCCGTCCTTCGCGCGTCCCCGCGGCGCCAGCTCGAGCGGCAGCAGGCAGTTGTCCATCACGGTGCGCCACGGGAGCAGCAAGTCCCGCTGCGGCATGTAGCCGACGCGGCCGAGCCGGCGGGCGGCGCGTTCCCCGTACAGCGCGATGTCGCCGGAGGCCGGCTCGAGGAGGCCGGCGATCAGCTTGAAGAGCGTGCTCTTGCCCGAGCCGCTCGCGCCGACGACGGAGACGAACTCGCCTTCCGCCACGTGCATCGACAAGCCCGCGAACAGCCGGCCGCCTGCTCCGGCGCCATAGCCGAACGAAACCTCGCGCAGCGATAGTACGGTCGTCATGCGGACATTCTCCTTTCGGGCGCATACGAAAAAACCCGCCGATTCCTCCGGGAAGGAATGGGCGGGTCCGCGAAACGAACGCCAAACGCGTCGTCGTGTTGGAATTCCATTCACTTCCCTACGCTGGCATTACCCAGATCAGGTTCCAAGGGTCCGCGGTTTCGGCTCCGCGTCTCAGTCGTCAGACTCCCCTAGCGAATAAAACGGGTATTCGGTTGCTCCTACTATAGCATAACGCGAGGCGGCGTGAAAAGGACGTCCGTCCGCGCCGCCATGCGGGCCGCGGCCCCGCCGGCGTTGGCCGCCAGGTGTCGGCTTTCGCAGCCGGGCGCGGCTCGAGCCACCGGTGGCCGCCGGGCGTCGGACCGAGCCGCCTGCCCGCTAGCGGATGCTCTCGAGCTCCTGCGTGATCGTCTCGATCACCCGCACGAAGGACGTCGGCTCCTGCGAGCTGGCGGGCTGGTCGCGCGCGAGCCGCGAGGTCCGCTCGGCGTCCTGCATGACGTCGCCCATGGCGCTCGCGATCTTTATAAATAGGCAAAAATCGCGCGTCCGGCGGAAAGCGGAGGGGAGGACCGGTTCCATACCGACACACTTTTTTCTCAAACGCTGTGATCGCAATCACAAGGCGGAGCTCCTCGCGGCCGTATACTGAAACCATGAACACAAAGCCACACGAAAGCGGGGATGCAACATGCTGAAGCAAGAGACGATCGACATCATCAAATCGACGGTACCGGTGCTGGAGGTGCACGGCACGGCGATTACGAAGCGCTTCTACCAGCGGCTGTTCGAGGCTCATCCGGAGCTGCTGAATATTTTCAACCATGCCAACCAGAAGCAGGGCCGGCAGCAGACGGCGCTCGCGAACGCGGTCTACGCGGCGGCCGCCCACATCGATAAGCTGGAGTCGATTTTGCCGGTCGTGAAGGGCATCGCGCACAAGCACCGCAGCCTCGGCGTCAAGCCGGAGCATTACCCGATCGTCGGCGAGCACCTGCTCGGCGCGATCAAAGAAGTGCTCGGCGACGCCGCGACGGACGACATCCTCGGCGCTTGGGCGGAGGCGTACGGCATGATCGCGAGCGCGTTCATCGGCGTCGAGGCGGATATGTACAAGCAGGCGGAGACGCAGCCGGGCGGCTGGGAAGGCTTCCGGCCGTTCAAGGTGTCGCGGAAGGAGCGCGAGAGCGAGGTCATCACGTCCTTCTATCTCGTGCCGGCGGACGGCGGCCCGATCGCATCGTTCGAGCCCGGCCAATACATCAGCGTGAAGCTGGACATTCCGGGCGAGGACCGGACGCACATCCGCCAGTACAGCTTGTCGGGCTCGCCGGGGGCGGGGTATTACCGGATATCGGTGAAGCGGGAGAACACGGTGCCGGAGCTGCCGGCCGGCCGCTTATCGGTGTACTTACACGAGGAGATTCGGGAAGGCGACGTGCTGCCGCTGTCGGCACCCGCGGGCGACTTCACGCTCGACCGGCGCGACACGCGCCCGGTCGTGCTCATCAGCGGCGGCGTCGGCCTGACGCCGATGGTCAGCATGCTGCGCGCGCTGGCGGAGACGCAGCCGGAGCGCAAGGTGACGTTCATCCATGCGGCCCGGCACGGCGGCATGCACGCGCTGCGAGGCGAGGTCGAGCGAATCGTGGGCGAGCACCCGGCCTTCTCGGCGCACTGGGTCTACGGGACGCCGACGGATAAAGACCGGGAGGCGGGGGCATTCCATAAAGAAGGGTATCTCGATCTGGCATTCCTGCGGCAAACCGCGGGGACGACCGACGCCGGCTTCTACTTCTGCGGCCCGGCGCCGTTCATGCGGACGGTGAACCTGGCGCTGAAGGAATGGGGCGTCGCGCCGGGGGACATTCATTTCGAATTCTTCGGTCCGGCGGGCGCGCTGGACTAAGGCCAGGCGGCGGAAGCATCCGCTTGGCAGGCTGCGGGTGCCGGCCGGAAGACGGACCGGCCGGAAGGCGTACCGCTGTAAAGAGTACCAGCCGGAAGGCGGCCGCTCCGCCGCGGGAGCGCCGATGCAACGGCACGCCCGCGGTGCGTTACGCTTCCGCCCGCTGCGCCCGGAGCAGCCGGTTGACGGTTTCCCGGCGCAGGCCGATCAGCTGGCCGATCTCGTCCTGCGTCAGCACCTCCGTCAGGGAAGCCGGCTCGATATAGAGGCGGAACCACGCCTGCAGCTTGCGGAGCTTGTCGGCGGGCGCCACCTGCGTCAGCTGGTCGATGCGCTGCTGCATCATGCGCAGCCTGTCCTGCAGCAGCAGGGCGATCTCCCGGCAGCGCTCGGGCTCGTGCTCCAGCTGCCGGTACCAGTCCGGCGCGGAGATGACCTCCGCCTCCGACGGCATGAGCGCGACGGCCGTGCCGAAGTACGGATTCGGGCTGATGAGCGAATGATGGGGAATGATTTCGCCCGGCGTGATGATGTTGACGAGGAACGGCGTGCCGTCCGCGTGGATGCGCATGATTTTGAGCAGGCCGCTGCGCAGATGGAAGAGGGGACCGGTTTCCCCTTGGCGGAACAGGATCTCGCCTTTGTTAAGCTGCATGGCCGCAAAGCACCTCCTTGCCTGCCGCACGCCCGCGCGGCGAACGGCAGCGACTTTCGTCAGTATACCAAAAAACGATGCGCGTCACTCCGTCCCCTTTCGCGGGACGGAGTTTTTTGCGCCCGGGGGGACGCGTCCGGCCGCTGGCCAGGCGGCTTAACGAACCCGCGCGAGCTTATCGGGATTGACGAGAATATAGATCTCCGCGATCCGGTCCTGCTCGACGCGGAACGACGCGACGCCGGACACGACGCCCTCCGCCGTATACGTGACGAGGCCAAGCTCGCCGCCGACGAGGGCGGGCTTGGCGGTATGGCCAGGCCCCAGCTTCCGCAGCACCCCTTCGAGGAAGCCGGCGACGCGCGCCGCGCCGACGATCGGCCGGACGGCCGCGTGCACCTTGCCGCCGCCGTCGGACAGGAGGGCCGCGTCGCGCGACAGCACGTTCAGCAGCCTGCCGACATCGCCGCTCGCCAGCGCTGCCGCGAACTGCTCGACGAGCGCCTGATGGCCGGGCAGGGCCTGGCCCGGCGCCTTCGCTTCGTCCTCGGGATGAATGGCGCGCCGTGCGCGGTGGAAGATCTGCCGGCAGTTCGCGGCGCTCTTGCCGACGATGCCGGCGATCTCGTCGTACTCGTACTGCAGCACCTCGCGGAGCAGGAACACCGCGCGCTCCGTCCACGAGAGCTGCTGCAGGAGCAGCAGATAGGCCGTCGACACCGCTTCGCGCCGGGTATAGGCTTGGTACGGGTCGATGCCGATGCCGCCGGCCGCTCCGCCCGCGGCGCCGCCGGCTTCCGGCCACTCGGCGACGAGCGGCTCCGGCAGCCACGGGCCGACGTAGCGCTCGCGCTGCTTTTGCGACGAACGCAGCCGGTCGATGCAGCGGTTCGTGACCGTTTTGCACAAGTACGCCTTCACGTTGGCGACATGGCCCGGCTCCGTGCCCTGAAGCGAGAGGAACGCCTCGTGGACGAGGTCCTCCGCATCCATGACGCTTCCGAGCATGCGATAGGCCAGCGAAAACAGCAGCGATTTGTACGAGGCGTACAGCTCTTCCGTAAGGATGTTGGTTTCCATGGCGGTGCTTCCTTGAGAAAGTCCGCGCTTCGGCGCGGCCGTTGGGCGGTGTGGGCTGTGGGCGATGCGGGCTTCGGGGCAAGCGACGCGGCCGCTAGCGTGTGCGGCGCTTCACGGCCGCGTGCGTGCCGTGCGGGCCTGCGCGCCCGCCTGCGAGCGCCGGTCTGCGCGCCAGCGCGCCCGCCGCCCGCCATGCGCGCGAGCGCCGG
>NZ_JBHSHY010000014.1:0-134378 GCF_042653205.1 Paenibacillus sp. GCM10023250
GACAAATGCTGCTACAGCTATCCGTTTTCTTCCCCGATCGCGTTGGTCAGCACCTGAGGTAGGGGGCGGAGTCCCCCTCCATCGCAACACCCTTAAAATTCGTTTACACAAAATTATTGACAGACCCCAATAAAAATGATCCCGTGTTTATAGGTTTTCGCCGAAAAACAGGAGATGGCTTACCGAAGGCTGGATCCTGAAGCAGACCGTCCGGCAGTCGAGCAGCCGCTCCGGTAAGTCGAATTCGACGCGGATCTCTTCCCCGTAGCGGAAATTCATCACGTTCGCGTAATGCCTGATGATCGCCAGCTCCTCCCGGATCGTCCAGAACGGCGACGGATCGCCCGCCCCCGGCCCACGCACTTCATCCACTTGACCAGTAAATGCAGCGATTTCATGATCCGGTTCATCCACAGCAACGCGAACGCCACGATCAGGATGAGCGACTGCAGGAACACGGCCGCGCTGTAGCGTTGGATCTCTGCGATGTCCTTCGTGAAACGCGCGGTCGGCACTTCGTTCAGATGACGATGCGCGTCTTGCCGTACATTTCCCATGCGACCGCGTTTTTGAAGCCCAGCCGAACGAGCATTTCGTCTTCGACGATCATGACGCTGTACATGAGGTCCCTCCCCCGACGGGTTTTCCGTTCTATCCGTTCTTACCCAATACGATAAGCCATGCCTCGCGGAATTGGCAATCCTTAACTTTAATTTGATGAAACGAACAGTTGTTCGAATACGCATTAGATGCTAAGATGGAAAAGATCAGGCAATTTTCCAGTTGTACATTCGCCTACTTAAAGGAGGAGCAAAACAAGTGAACGTTTCCACCGAAGCGGAACACGCTTCAACCGACTTGAGCGGCATCAAGCGAGGACCGATCGTCGCCGCGCTGATCATCGGCGCGTTCGTGGCGATTCTGAACGAAACGCTTCTGAACATCGCGTTTCCCGACCTCATGCTCGAATTCAAGATCTCGCCGGCCACGATCCAATGGCTGACGACGGCGTATATGCTCGTCATAGGCATTCTCGTGCCGGTCACCGCGCTGCTGCAGCAATGGTTCACCACGAGGCAGATGTTCCTGAGCGCGATGATTCTGTTCCTGGCCGGGACGATCATCTGCGGCGTGTCGCCGGTCTTCGGCATGCTGCTCGTCGGCCGGGTCGTGCAGGCGCTCGGAACGGGGCTTATGCTGCCCGTCATGATGAACACGATTCTCGTCATTTTCCCGCCCGAGAAGCGCGGCGGCGCCATGGGCATGATCGGCCTCGTCATCATGTTCGGACCGGCGATCGGCCCGACGCTGGCCGGCCTCATCATCGACCAGCTGGACTGGCGCTGGCTGTTCTACCTGGTCATTCCGCTCGCGGCGTTCTCCGTCGGCTTCGCGGCAGTGTACCTGCGCAATGTCTCCGACATTACCAAGCCGAAGGTGGACGTCTTGTCCATCCTGCTCTCGACCGTCGGCTTCGGCGGCATCGTCTATGGCTTCAGCAAAGCCGGCGAAGGGTCCTGGACGGATCCGGTCGTCGTCTGGACGATCACCGTCGGCGCCGCCGGTGTCTTGCTCTTCGTCATCCGCCAGCTGCTCGTGCGCGAGCCCATCATGGATCTGCGGGCGTTCAAGTTCCCGATGTTCTCGCTCGTCACGGTCATGATGCTCGTCCTCATGATGACGCTGTTCTCAACGATGATCCTGCTGCCGCTGTTCCTGCAGACGGCGCTGCTGATGACGGCGTTCAAGGCGGGCCTCACGCTCATGCCGGGCGGCATCATCAACGGCGTCATGGCGCCGATCTCCGGCAAGTTGTTCGACAAGTTCGGACCGCGCGTGCTCGTCGTGCCCGGCCTCATTCTCGTGCTGCTCGCGGTCTGGCTGTTCACCGACATCTCGGTCGACACGACGGCGGGCTACGTCATCACGCTCCATATCATTCTGCTGGTCGGCATCTCGCTCGTCATGATGCCGGCACAGACGACGGGGCTGAATCAGCTGCCGCGCCAGCTCTACCCGCACGGCACCGCGATTCTGAACACGCTGCAGCAGGTCGCCGGCGCGATCGGCACGGCGCTGTTCATCAGCATCATGTCGTCCGGCACGAAGGACTTCATGACCAAGACGCCGAACGCGACGCCGGCCGAAGGCTTGGTCGCCGGCTTGCGGGACGCGTTCCTCATCGGCTTCTTCATCGGCCTCGTCGCGCTGGTGCTCGGCTTCTTCATCAAGCGCGTGCAGGCGCCGAAGGAAGCGAACAAGCAAGAAGTGGCGTAGCGCGAAGCGCCGCCCGTGCATGACAAAAGCACCCTGGATCCGCCCGCGGTCATCCCCTTACAGGGAAACGCGCTTCGGATGCAGGGTGCTTTTATTGTGCTGCCGCGGACCTTCCGGCGCTAGTCGCTCTGCGGCGCGCGGAACCGTTTGACGATGTCTGCGGCGTATTTGAGGATGACCGACGCGCCGCCGATAAAGTAAAGCACGATCAGCGTGTAATGCGTAGGGTCGATCGAAGTCATGGAGAGGATGAGATTCAGTGGCACGACATAGAACAAGATATCCTTCAGATACCCGAGAAACGTCGTATCGAAGGAGCCCGACCAGAACGAGCGGACGAAAGCGACCGCGAAGTCCAGGATCATGAAGGCAAATATGCCCCACATCGTATAGATGACCCAATCCCCGAGCGCGAGTCCGTAATGCATTGTTCATCACCACCTTGCTCCACCATATGTTCGGCAAGGTGACATGTTGAAAGAAAAATGAAAATCACCGCATCGTGGGCGGCTATAACCCGACGGCTTCCCGCCCTTTCGCTTTGGTCCGCGGACGCGGCCTCCAATTGGCCAGCGCGACGCCGGCCAAGATCAAGACGCCGCCGCCGATCTGGGCGGCGCGAATCGGGTCCCCGAGCACGAAGTGGCTGACGACGATCGCCACGAACGGCGGAATGTTCATGAACATCGCGCTGACGGAAGGACCGGCGACAGCGATGCCTTTGTTCCACCAGAACCCCGCAAGCCCCTGCCCGATCACGGCGACGCCGGCAAGCAGCAGCCAGCTGGCCGCGTGATGACTCCACTGCGCCTGCCCTCCCAGCGATTCGTAGCCTACGGCCGGCGTCATGAGAATCGTGCCGATGACCGTCGCGTAGATTGTCACCTCGTAGGAGGTCATGCCGGTCGTCAGCTTGCGGATGAACAGCAGGCTGACGGACATGCCGAGCGTCGCGAGGAACAGGTAGATGTCGCCGATCGAGATGCCGAGCGACTTGCCGCCATAGAGCACGATGCAGACGACGCCAGCGAGCGCGACGACCGAGCCGGTCAGCTTGCGGCCGGTAATGACTTCCTTCAGGAACACGCGCGCGAGCATCGTCGTCATGATGGGCGACAGGGCCACGATAAGCGCGGCGTTGCCCGCCGTCGAATCCTGCAAGCCCGTGAAGTAGAACAGCTGATTGATCAGCGTGCCGGTGATGCCGGCGTAGAGGAGCAGCAGCCATTCCCGCTTCGTCGGCCGGCGCATCGAGCGGTTCACGAATGCGACGGCGATGAGGAACAGCGACATGACGACAAGCCGGGAGAACGATAAGAGGATCGGCGAAAACTCGCGCAGCAGATAAGCGCTCGCGACGTAATTGCCGCCCCAGAGGAGCGATACGCCCCATAGTTTGCTTAATACGGACCGGTCAGGCATCTTTGGTAAGGTCTCCTTGGTCGTTCGAATGCGTTGCTTATGCGGACGCGCGCGAGCCCCGGTGCGAGCGCAGATAGGACATGACGGTGGCGACGGCCATCAATGCAGCCATAAACCAGAATACGCCATGCAGGCCGGTAATGAACCCATGCAGCGACGACTTGTCGTCCATCCCGACCTGCGTGCCGGAGAAGATCGCCAGCATCACTTCATGCGGTATGCTGTGCGTGACGATCGGCATGGAGAAGGCGATGCTGAGCATCATGCCCATGTTCGTCGTCAGCGACCGGATGCCGGACGCTTCGCCGCGGTATCTCGGACCGGCTGCGTTCATGATGCTGCTGGAGTTCGGCGAATTGAACAGCCCCGCGCCGACGCTGATGATCGTCATGTACAGCGCCAGGTGCCAGAACGGCGTCGTCATCGCCGTGTCGAGCGCGAGCCCCGCCATGCCGAAGATGTTCAGGAACAGGCCGAGTGTCGCGGGCATCGTCTCGCCGTACTTGTCGCCGAGATAGCCGGCAAGCGGCGAGACGACCAGCATGCCGGCCGCGAGCGGAATCGTCATGATGCCGGCGATCAACGCGTCTTTCTCGAGCGCGCCCTGGAAATAGAAGATGAGCATGAACATGATGCCCATCCGGGCGAGCGCGTTCAGCGTCGCCGAGATAATGCCTCACGAGAACGTGCGGTTCGCGAACAGCGGCAGATGCAGCAGCGCGTTCGGATGGCGCTGTTCGCAGCGCAGGAACGCCGGGAACAGCAGCACGAAGACGAGCGCGGAAATCCAGACGACGGGCGACGTCCAGCTCTGGATCGGTCCCCAGGTGAGGGCGATCAGCAGACCGGTGATGGACAGCACGTACGCCGCGGCGCCGCCGCGGTCCAGGCCGCCCGATTTGGGCGCGGCGAGCTTGTCGTCCTTCAAGCCCAGCACCTTCAAGCCCCAGACGACGCCGACCAGGCCGAACGGCACGTTGAACCAGAAGTTCCATTCCCAGCCGAACGACTCGGTCAGCCAGCCGCCGAGCACCGGGCCGATGATTTGGCCGACGGCGACGACCATGATGTTGACGCCGAGCGCGCGCCCGAGCTCCTCCTTCGGAAACGCGTCCGCGACGATCGCCGTGCTGTTGGCCATGATCATCGCGCCGCCGACACCCTGCAAGATCCGCAGCACGATGAGCAGCGGAGCGCTGCCGGCGAAGCCGGCGATCAGCGAGACGACGGTGAACAGCAGCATGCCGCCGACATAAATGCGCTTGCGCCCGAACCGGTCCGCGAGGGAGCCGGCCATGAGCACCATGACCGTCTGCGCCACCATGTAGGACAGCATGACCCACATCGCCTGCAGCAGCGAAGCTTGAAGTCCCTTCAGCAAGTCGGGCAGCGCGATGATCAGCGTGCTGAAGTTCAGCGCCGACAGCAGCGAGCCGAGGCTCGTCACCGATAAAATCCACCATTTTCGGGAATCGTTCATTTCGGTCTTCTTCCTCTCTTCGGCCTACTCAGACCGGCCGCCCTTAAGCCGGTGCGCCCGTTCCAGCCGCGCGTAGAATCCTTGCCGCATAGCCTGAAGCTTCTCCATCTTCTCGTCGATATGGGCGATGATCGACCGCAGCCGCTCCGACGCTTCGTCCAGCAGCCGGTCGCGCTCCTCGACCCGGGATTCGCCGCGATAGCTCGCCTTGATGCGCTCCAGCTCCTCCTCCGCCTGCAAAATGGCGCGAATCTCTTGAAGCGAGGCGCCGAGCACCTGCTTCAGCCGCAAAATATGCGCGATCCGGTCCACCGTCGCTTCGTCGTACACCCGATGGCGGCCCTCCGTCCGCGCGACGTCCGGCAGCAAGCCGATCTCCTCATAATAATGGAGCGTCCGCGAGGTGATCCCGAGGCGCTCCGTCACTTCTTCCATAGTTAATCTGGCCGGAGCCGGCATGCGCCGTTCCCTCCTCTCATGGGTTTCGATTTTGCTTCTGTTATCATAGCAGAAATTTCAGGTTACGTTAACGTTAGTTTTGAAAAAGGATCATCCCGCCGGCGCCCATCCGCGCGCAAAAAAAAGCCCGGGCGGGCATCGGGGAAACTTGCGTTTCCGATGCCCGCTCCCGGGCTTTTCGCGTCCGCGTTCCGGCTGCGGCGCGCCGTTAGACGTCGGCCGCTTTGCCTTCGCGAATCGTCTGGACGAACTGCTCAAGCGCCGCCGTGTCGGCGATGCGGCGGTTGCACGCCTCGCTGTCGAGGCAGATGTAATTGCCGAACGCCTTATAGTAGTCCGGCGGCGAATTGGCCGGCCGCGTCTTGACCGTGAAGAGCGCCAGCTCCTCGTAGCCGTTGCAGAGCAGGCAGTAGCCCTTCTTGTTCGTGGCCGTGAAACGCCCGGCGATGCCGATGTAGCGGCCGTCGCTCGGATAGACGAGGTACATGCGGTTCGCGGCGACATCCGTCCAGCCGAGGTAGGTCAGCCGGCGAAAATCCATACGCGCCATGTCCGGCGCGTTCAGCTTCTTGGTCTTGGGGAACAGCTTCAGCAGCTGATGGTTCGATATCGGCGGAAAGGCTTCGCGCCACGGCTCCAGCCCTTCGAGATACTGCTCGAACTGTTCGGCCGTATCCAGCTCGGACATCGCCTCCAGCTCCCGTTTCCGCTCGTCCGGCAGCCCCGGGAACAGTTCGGCGAGCTTATATGACGCGTTGTCGCGGACGGCCTTTAGCACATTACGGTCGGCGACCGTGCGGAGCGCTTGGATCAGCAGCTCGGATTGCTTGCGAATGGCATTGAATTGATGGTTTCGAATGAATGGCGTCGGCATTGGATGGTCAGCCCCTTATTTTGGATTGGTCGTTCAATAAGGTGCAAAGCCCATGTTAGACGCGATCATGTATGCGGGCGATCGGCGTTGCTCCGTCAGGCCCCATGCAAAGTATCGCCCCTGATGCGGGCTTTGCATGAGTTGCTCCGGTCCGGCAATCTCGTATTGCCATCCGTACCAGCCCCCTTGCCAAATGATGTGTCCAGTATATCAGCCTCCCGCGGATCTGGCAATTCGGCGGAGGGCGCACGGACGAATCGCTTAGGCAAGCTCCGCTGCAGGCCGGTTCGCCCGGCCCGCTGCCCGGATCAAGCCGAAAGCGGGACGGCCGCTTTCCGTTTCCGGGGCTCCCGGTTGACGAGCACGATGCCGGCGCAGATGAACGCCCCGCCGACGCCGACGTACCAATGGACCTGCTCGCCGAGCAGCAGCCAGCTGGAGAAGACGCCGAAGACGGGCACGAGAAACAGGAATGAGCTGGTCTTGGCCGGGTCGCCGGTGCGCAGCAGGTAGAACCACAGCGCGAACTGGAGAATCGAGCAGATCAGCGACAGCCAGAGCGTAACCAGGACCGACGAGGCAGAGAACGCGAAATGCGGCTGCTCTGTAAACAGGCTCAGCACGAGCAGCCCGAGACCGCCCGCCAGCATCTGATACGCAGCGAGAACGGTCATATCGAAGCCGGGTCCCCAGCGCTTGATGAGCAGCGTCGCGACGGCGAAGCAGAACGCGCCGGCGAGGCCGATGAACGTCCCCGGCTGGAGGCCGAGCTGAAAGCCGAACGCGAACGCAACGCCGGCGAGGCCGACCGCGACGCCGAGCCATTGCACGGCGCGGTAGGAAGCGCCGCCGAACAGCGTGCCGAGCACGATGACGATCAGCGGATTCGAGCACGTGATGATCGCGGATTCGCCGGACGTGATCCAGCGCATTGAATAATACGCGCAGCCCATGACGGCGCCGGATTGGATGAGCCCGATCACCGCCGCCTGCAGCCACTGCTTGCCGCCTCGCGGCTGCTGCCTCCCGAGCAGTCGAACGATGAAGGCGAGCAGGATGCCGGCAAGAATAAACCGGATGCTCATCATGAAGAACGGCGGCGCGTAGCGCAGCGCGATTTTGCCAACGGGAAACGCAAGCCCCATGATCAGCGTCGTGATCGCGACGAGGCCGAAATAGCGGATCTTGTTCATGTTGTAACCTCCTTCTGGATGAGAGCGGGTGTAATGCTATTGTAGAGGAGGTTAGGTTTTATGTATAATGATTGTTAACGATATTAGATATCATTTAAAATGATTTCCAAAGGAGCGTGTATCGAAGATGGAAAGCGGAGATCTGCGGGTGTTCCAAGCCGTCGCCCGCGAAGGATCCATTACGAAGGCTGCCGCGCGGCTCGGCTACGTGCAGTCCAACGTCACCGCGCGCATCCGCCAGCTGGAAGCGGAGCTCGGCACGCCGCTCTTTCACCGGCATAACCGCGGCATGCTGCTCACCTCCGCCGGGTCGACGCTGCTCGCCTACGCGGAGCGCATCGTCGGTATGCTCGAAGAAGCGGTCCAGGCGCTGACCTCGAACGAGACGCCCGCTGGCCCGCTCGCGATCGGCTCCACGCAGACGGCCGCCGCCGTGCGGCTGCCCCCGCTGCTCACGGCCTATTACGCGCGATTCCCGGACGTCCGCCTCTCGGTGATGACGGGCCATACGGAGGAAATGGTCGAGCGGGTGCTGCGCTACGAGCTGGACGGCGCCTTCATCGGCGGCGACTGCAACCATCCGGAGCTGCAATCCGTGCCGGCCTTTGCAGAAGAGCTGGCCATCGGGGCGCATCCGTCGGTCGGCACGCTGGAAGAGGCCGTCAAGCGGCCGATTCTCGTGTTTAATCGCGGCTGTTCGTACCGCGACGTCCTGGAAGCTTGGATGCGCGAGAACGCGCCGGCGCAGACGGCCGTCATGGAATTCGGCACGCTGGACGCCATTATCGGCGGCGTGACGGCCGGGCTCGGCATCTCGCTGCTGCCGTTATCGGTCATCCGCAAGCAGCGCGAAGACGGTCTGATCCGCGTCTTTCGCCTCGAAGGGCAGCGCACGATGACGACGATGTTCATTACGCGCAAGGACGCGTTCGCGAGCAGCGCGCTGACCGCCTTCACGGCCATGATTCCGGCCGCGCCGGCCGCCGGCGAATGACAAGAGGAGGCCGATCGGCCTCCTCTTTCGCATGCGCGCCGGCCGCCGAACAGACGCCGGTCGCCAGCTAGTTATAAATCTTCTCGCCCTTCTCCAGCATCTCCACGAACTGCGCGATCCGCTTCGCCCGGGTTTCGGGCTTCTTGGCGCCGTGGATCCGGAACGTCATCGCATAGCGGTTCTGCCTGTCCAGCGCGTCGAAGAACGCCTGCGCCTTCGGATTGCGCGCCAGCGCCTCCGCGAAATCGCCCGGCACCTCGGCATTGCTCTGGGAGGCATACGCCTTGTCCCATTCGCCGCCGCGCTTCGCCGCTTCGATCGACCGCAGGCCGGCCGGCTGCATCCGGCCTTCCGCGATGAGTCGCTCCGCCTTCTCCTTGTTCACCTTCGACCAGATGCTTCGCGGACCGCGCGGCGTGAACCGCTGGAGCCAATGCGATGCGTCCCGCTTCTCCTTCCGGCTGTCGATCCAGCCGAAGCAGAGCGCGACCTCCAGCGCTTCGCCGTACGTCACCGATGCCTCGTCCGAGCCTTTCTTCCCGATCAGCAGCCAAATGCCGGGCGACGAGGCGTGATGCTCCGACAGCCAGGCTTCGAACGCTTCCGCATCGGCAAATCCGAGCACGGGGAGCTCCTTGCTGTGTTCATCCATACCGCCACCTCCTTTTCCTTCCAGTATACGACGGCTTCGCTGACAATTGCCGTCAGCCGACAGCCGGCCAAGCCGGTTTAGTTCAATTTTTCTTCCACGGAATGCAGCTTCTGGGCCATCGTCCCCTTCTTGTCCCGCCGGTCGTCGATCGTGATGGACGTCGACACCCGCGCCGCCCCGCTTGCGAACGGCGCTTCGTGCATGCGCCGGACGACGGCCAGCAGGTCGTCCAGCTCGCCCTCGATGACCGTGCTCATCGGCGTGAGCTGATACGAGATCGGCTCCTTCGCTTCCTGCAGCACCCGAACGACGGACGCGACATAAGCGCCGAGGCTCGGGGATTCCGTGCCGAGCGGCACGACCGTAACTTGTACAATTGCCAAGTTGCATCACCCTCCTTTGGTAGATCATACGGCGGTTACCCCTCATAGCTAACGAATCGTTCCAAACCGCCGTGGAACGCCGTCCGTTAACGGCGCGTTCTCCGTCTGCGCTCCACGAGCAGCATCAGCAGCCAGACGACGGTTCCGATGAAATAGAGCGGCACGACGAACACGAGGAACGTGGCGAAATCGGCCAAATCGTCCCAGCCGCCGTTGCCTCGGTTCATTTCGACGAAGAACACGAGACAGCCGGCCGCGTACGCGGCGAACGGCCACCACCGTCTCCGCCAGCCGGCGGCCAGCAGCACGAGGAGCAAGACAATCCACAGCACAACATACCCCGGACCATGCACGGTAAGCCTCTCCCCTTTCGAAGTTCGGGCTGTCCGCATCGTCAGGCGCGGCGAGCCTCCCGTTAGCAGGTATATGCGGCGCGATGCGCGAATAGGCGACTAGACGCGGACTTTACGCTTACTTCGCCGTGACCCGCCGGCCGGCCGCGTTCGACCTCACGCTTCGTTCATAGAGATGCGAATCAGCTTCGCCAGCCGCTCATGCCGCGGCTAGTATCAAGCTTCGCTTTCCGGATCCGGCAGCCGCCCGAGAATACGCGCCAGTTTGTCGATCGCGAACGCCAAGTCGGTCCGGTCTTCGTCGCCGAGCTGCTCCAGCCGGACGCGCAGCGAGGCGTGAAAACCGCCCCATCGCTCGAGGACCATCGCCCGTCCCTTGTCCGTGAGCCGCAGCAGCACGAGCCGCTTATCCGTCTCGCCCGCCTGCTTGCCGACGTAGCCCTTTTCTTCCAGCTTCGCGATCAAGGGCGTCAGCTGCTGCTTGGATACCCGGATGACACGGGACAGCGGCGTCATCGCGATGCCGTCCTCGTGCCGGTACAGCTCCTCCAGGATATGGATCTGCAGATGCGTAATGTCTGCCGGCGCCTTCCATCCCCCGCTGCTGCGCTGCGGATCGTCCATCGCCCGGTACAGCAGCGGTATGAGCTGCATATAGCCGGTGGCGATCGTTCCGATGATATCGTTCCCCATGCTGCTTCCATCCTTCTTCCAAGTTGACAATAAATTCATAGTTGTTTATCTTATACCCAGTAAATAAGTTCATTCATCTTAAATTAGTTCATTTTTATTTACTTTATCACAGATCCAGCCATCCACTCAAGAACGGGAGGCCGCCATAATGACGACAAGGCGCGCATTGAATCGGAAAGGCATCCACTACGACGTAGGAACGCATACCCGGGGGCAAGCATCGTCCTCGCGGGAAGCGTTCGAGCCCGATGTCGTGCGGCGCGAGATGGCGATCATCCGCCACGACCTGAACTGCAACGCGGTCCGCATCTCGGGCCAAGACCTCGAGCGGCTGACGGCCGCCGCAGGCTTCGCGCTCGAGCAAGGGCTCGAGGTCTGGTTTTCGCCGGCGTTCGTCGACGCCGACGAAGCGCGGACGCTCGCCTACTTCGAAGCGTGCGCGGAAGCCGCGGAACGTCTCCGGCAGCGGTACCCGTCGATCGTGTTCGTCGCCGGCTGCGAGCTGACGCTCTTCATGAAAGGACTCGTCGCCGGCGAGACCGCGTTCGACCGCATGGGTACGTTCATGAATCCGTGGAAGCTGCTGCTGAGCACGGTGCGCAGAGGCTCGTTCCATAAACGGCTGAACGCGTTTCTGGCCAAAGCCGCCGCCGTCGTCCGCCGTCGTTTCCACGGGCCGGTCACCTATGCTTCCGGAACCTGGGAGCAGGTCGACTGGGCGCCGTTCGATATCGTGGGCGTCGATGCATACCGTGACCGGAGCAACGCGGACAAGTACCGCGAGATGCTGCAGGGCTGCTTCAAGCACGGCAAGCCCGTCGCGATTCTGGAGTTCGGCTGCTGCACGTACACGGGCGCGGCGGACAAAGGCGGCTACGGCTGGGCGATCGTCGACCGGAACCCGTCGCCGCCGCGGCTGAAGGGCGAGTACGCGCGCGACGAAGACGAGCAGGTCCGGTACATGGACGACCTGTTGACCATCTTCGAGGAGGAAGGCGTGGACGCCGCGTTCTGGTTCACGTTCGTCATGCCGTATTATCCCCATCGCGAAGAACCGGCACTGGACCTCGACATCGCGAGCTATGGCGTCGTCAAGTCCACGCCCGGCCGATCCGGCGCCGCGTATCCCGGTATGCCGTGGGAGCCGAAGGCCGCGTTCGCGCGGATCGCGGCGCGATACCGCGAAACGTAAGCGGCGGCGGACCCGCCGCCGGACGCGGCTCTCCCAAGCTGCGCGCTCAATCGGGCGATCGCCGTGCCGCTCAGATGAACGATCGCCCCAGCGCGGCCCTACCCCCGCCCGCCGGCGCCAACCAGCAGCCGAACCGCGTTCGCCGCGGCCCGGTACAAATTCGCTTCGCCATCCCGCAGCGCCTCCTCCAGCGCGACCGGCCCCGGCGTAATACTGAAGGCGGCGAGCAGGCCCTCCGCGTACAGCGGCTCGTAGCCCGGCTGCAGGCTGCCCGCGAACGCGACGACTGGCACGCCGGCCGCGCGGGCGCGCCGCGCGATGCCCGCGATCGCTTTGCCGCCCGGGGTCTGGCCATCGATGCGGCCTTCCCCCGTGAACACGTAGTCCGCGCCGGCCAGCGCCTCGTCGAAACCGATCGCGTCCAGCGCGAGCTCGATGCCCGGCACCAGCTTGCCGCCGCAGAGCAGCAGCGCCGCGCCGATGCCGCCGGCCGCGCCGGCGCCGGGAACGTCGTGCAGCCGCTGGCCGCCGGCGGCCTCGAGCACGTCCGCGAAATGCGTCAGTGCCGCATCCAGCGCGTCCGCCATCTCCGGCGTCGCGCCCTTCTGCGGCCCGAATACGCGCGAGGCGCCGCGCGGACCGACGAGCGGATTCGTCACGTCGCAAGCGACGGAGACGCTCACTTCCCGCAGCCGCCGATCCAGGCCTGCCAGATCGACGCGCGCCGCATGCGCGAGCGCGCCGCCGCCGTAGCCGATCGGCTGACCGGCCGCGTCCAGCACCGCGGCGCCGAGCGCCTGCAGCATGCCGGCGCCGCAGTCGTTCGTCGCGCTGCCGCCGATCGTGACGATCAGGCGCTTCACGGAAGCATGCCCGAGCGCCTGCCGGATCAGCTCACCCGTGCCGTAGGTCGTCGTCCGCAGCGGATCGCGCGCCTCCGGCGGCACGAGCTGCAGGCCGCTCGCCTGCGCCATCTCGACGACGGCCGTTGCGCCGTCGCCGGACAAGCCGTACGCCGCCTTCACCGGCTCCCCGAGCGGTCCGGTCGCGCCGGCTTCGATCAGACGGCCGTTCAGGGCGGCCGTCAGCACCTCCAGCGTCCCTTCCCCGCCGTCCCCGACCGGGAGCTCGACGACGTCTGCTTCCGCGCCGGCCTCCTTCGCCGCCGCTTCGATCGCCGCCCGCATGACGGCGGCCGCCCGGCGAGCGGTCATGCTTTCCTTGAACGAATCCGGCGCCACTACGATTTTCATGCCGATGCCTCCTTTGGTTACGTCACGATTTCGGTTCCTGGCCTCACATTCGGTCCATGGTCACCCCTGCAGCGCCTCGTCATCGAAGCTTCATCGCCGAATTCGGGTTGCTCGCGCTGCTGCGCTTCTTTGCCATGAAGCACAAAAAGGAGCAGGCGGTCCCACGAGGACGAATCGCTGCTGCTCTTCTGCTGCTTGCTGGTATGGCGCTCGTCGGCGGATGCGGGTTCTAAGCCCCCCTCGACAAGCGGTTATTCGTTATGACGATGGGCGTGGATTGGACCGGTCATACCGGACAGCGGGTGTTCCTGTTCGGCGACAGACCGGTCAAGCACGCCATGGCGGTGCCGCTCGACCGGATAAGCCGGCGCCGCGACAGCCGGCCGATCTCCTGCGCGGCGGTCGCGGCACCCCGAACCGGCCCTGCTTCACCGAATTAAAGGCGCGACAGCAGGTGGCCGTAGCCTTCCTTCTCCATGTCAGCCTTCGGAATGAACCGCAACGACGCGGAATTGATGCAGTAACGCAGTCCGTTCGGACCGGGGCCGTCGTCGAAGACATGGCCGAGATGGGAATCCGCGTCGCGGCTGCGCACTTCCGTACGAACCATGCCGTGGGTGAGGTCGATATGCTCCTTCACGTTCGCGCCGACGATCGGCTTCGTGAAGCTCGGCCAGCCGCAGTGCGAATCGAATTTGTCCTTCGAGCTGAACAGCGGCTCGCCCGACACGATGTCCACGTAGATGCCCTCTCCGTTGAAATCCCAATATTCGCCCGTGAACGGGCGTTCCGTCCCGTTGTTCTGCGTCACCTCGAATTGGATAGGCGTCAGCTTGCTTCGGCGCGCTTCGCGGTCCTTCGGCGTGTTCCAGTGCTCGGCGATGAACGCGTCGCGTCCCGAACCTTTGCGGTACATCTTATAGCGAAGCGGATTTTTGCGATGATAGTCCTGGTGGTACTCTTCCGCCGGGTAGAAGTCCGAAGCCGGCACGATCTCCGTAACGATCGGCTTGTCGAAGCGGCCGCTCGCCTGCAGCTCTTGCTTGGAACGCTCCGCCGCGGCGCGCTGCTCTTCGCTATGATAGAAGATCGCCGTCCGGTACGACTCGCCCCGGTCGTGGAACTGCCCGCCGGCATCCGTCGGATCGATCTGCATCCAATACGTTTGCAGCAGCTTCTCGTACGGATAGACATCCGGATCGAACGTGATCTGCACGACTTCCGCGTGACCCGTCGTTTCCGTGCATACTTCCTCGTAGGACGGATTCGCCTTATGCCCGCCCATGAAGCCGGACACCACCGCATGGATGCCGGGCTGTTCGTCGAACGGCGTGACCATGCACCAGAAGCAGCCTCCCGCGAAGGTTGCTTTTTCCGATTTTTGGCCAGCGCTGCCGGCTGTATTTGCACTCATTTCGCTCATATTTTCGCACGTCCTTCCTCTTGGAACATCCTATTGGACTCCGTACGATTATCATAGCAGAGACGGTTTCGCTTTCCAAATTCCCCGTTTCGACAAGACAAGCGCGCTCCTATGAGAAATTTCTCACTTAATTCTCATAAAGTCGAATTTCGCCAAAAACACGCTTCATCTTGCTCCTCATCGGCCGAAAACCCCCTTTTTCAAGTGTGTTATAGTGTTACAAGACAACGGACACCTTGAAGAGCTGGAGGGAAAGATATGAGAGTTTCGTATAAACGCTTACTCAAAAGCATCCTTAACGTGGGCCTTTGCGCCTCGGTCGGCATCACGGCGATTGTCGCCGGAACGGCGGCTACCGCGAACGCGGCAACGGCAAAATCCAAAGAATTGATCAGCTATGGCGAAAAATACATAGGCACGCCTTACTTGTACGGCGCGGTACCGTACATGACCAACGCGTTCGACTGCTCCTCGTTCACGCAGTACGTGTTCGACAACTTCAACATTACGCTGCCTCGCACGTCGATCGACCAGTCTTTGAAGGGCAAGAAGGTTGCGAAAGGCTACCTGAGCGTGGGCGATCTCGTCTTCTTCAAGACGAACGGCTACAGCATTAGCCACGTGGCGATCTACGCCGGCGACAACAAGATTTTGCACAGCGCGAACGACGGCGTCGAAATTTCCGACATGGGCTCGAGATACTGGTCATCCAAATACGTGACCGCCCGCCGCGTGCTGAACTAACGCGCGAAGAAGCTGCCCGGTAAATGTGAAGCAGCACCCCGTTACGTGAAAAGAGCCGGACAAGCGAGGATCTCTCCTCCGCTTGCCCGGCTCTTCTTCGTTTACGCAGGCCGGCGTTTACAACCGGAACAATCCGTGTCCGTCCAGCTTGACGAGCGGCTCCCGGTCTTCGATCAAGCCCTCGCCCCCCGACTTCAGCGCCACGTCGATCAGCCAGCGCGTGAACCCGGCGACGTTCATCGTCTCGAGCTCCTCCATGCCGTAGAAGCCCGCCGCGTCCACCTCGACGCCGTCCGGTACCGGCTCGCCGCCGATGTAATCCATCGCGAAGGCGACGTACACGTTGTGGATGTTCCGCGGCAGGTCGCGCAGCGCGACGATCCCGCGGACGGACGCGTCCACGCCGGTCTCTTCCTTCACCTCGCGGACGATCGTATCGTGGATCATCTCCAGCTGCTCGATGTAGCCGCCCGGATTCGTCCAGTAGCCTTTGCCCGGCTCCTGGGCCCGCCGCACCAGCAGCACCTTGCCTTCCCGCATTACGAGCGCGCCGACGCCGATGCTGTAGTTGCCCCAGTGCACGAAGCTGCAGCCCTCCGCCGTGCAGGCTTGTCGCATCGTGCCGTCCACGTCCCGAAGCGCCAGCGGCGCTCCGCATGCCATGCAATACTTCGTTTCCATTCGCTTCACCCATTTGTCCGATTTGTCCGATCAGCTGATAATGACATCGCGACGTTACCTTTAAACTATAGCGCCATCGCCGCGCAAAGATCAACTTCAAATATCGGACGAAACCGGTTCCGGCGTTCGGCCGCCTGGCGCCGTTCGTGCTATTGCTGCTTCACGACGACGTTGAAGCTCCGCACCTCCGCCGAGCCGCCGCTGCTGACCACGGCCGTCAGCGTGACCGCCGCGTCTCCTTTGCCCCGCGCCGGGCGATAGACCGTTCCGTTCGCGGTCACCACGGACGGATTGCTGGAGTACCATGCGATCGCGCTGCCGTAGTAACCTCTCGTCGGCAATCCGAGCGCCTGGGTGACCTTCGAGGCCACGTCGCCGTTCTTATACGCAATCGCGAGATCGGCCTTGTCGGCGGCAGCCCGCTCCTGGCTCGTGAAGTCGTCCTTGACGATCAGGACGAACACCTTCACGTCGCTGGCGGAACCGCTCGTGATGATGGCCGTCAGGACGATAGCCGCGTCGCCCGCTCCGGCCGCCGGCCGGCGGAGCGTCTTGCCGTCGGCGGACAGCACGCCCGGCGAGCTGGACGTCCAGACGATCGCCGAGCCGTTCGCGCCTCTGACCGGCAAGCCGTCCAGCGGACGGGTCACGCTGCCCGCGTTGTCCGAGCCGCCGTAGTCGATCGCGAGCGCGGCTTTGTCGGCGGCGACCCGCTGCGCGTCCGGGATATTTTGCTTCACGGTTACCGTGAATACCTTCACGTCCGCGTACGCACCCGATTGGATGAAGGCGGTCAGGACGACCACGGCGTCCCCGCTGCCGTTCGCGGGCCGGTTGACGGTCTTGCCGTCGTTCGAGACGACGGCCGGCAGCGAGGAGATCCATCTCACGCTCGAGCCGTTCGGTCCCTTCGCCGGGAGCGCGTCCAGCGGACGGGTCACGCTGCCCGCGTTGTCCGAGCCGCCGTAATCGATCGCGAGCGCGGCTTTGTCCTTCGCGACGCGGTCGCTGTCGTTGAGCTGCGGATAGTCCGCCTTCACGACCACGCGGAACGTCCGGGTGGCCGTCGCGTTATGGAACCGGAGCGAGGCGGTCAGGTTCACCGCGACGTCGCCCTGCGCCGAACGGCGGACGGTCAGCCCGTCGTGCGAGATGACGTTCGGGTTGCTCGACGTCCACGCGACGGCGGAGCCGTTCTTCCCCCGGCTCGGCAGAATCACGGGCAGCGTGACGTTGGTCGCGCTATTGCCGCCGAGATACTGGATGGCGAGCGCGTCCTTGTCGGCGTTCACCTTCTTCACGTCCTGGGACGCGGCACCGGAGGCCGCGCACTGCGCCTTGAACGAGGCGATCATCGACTTGAGCAGCGAGCGCGCGCGTTCGTCTTTGGTCTTCGCGAGCACTTGATTCAGCCGGGCTGCCGCTTCGTTGCAGGCTTGCTGCTGGCGCTTGGCGTCCTTCGGGCCGCCGGAGCCGCCGCCGTGCGCGTACGCGGCCGTGCCGCCGCTTGCGAACAGCGCTAAGACGAGCATGATGATAGGCCACTTCTTCATGAACCTCTCTCCCCGCTACCTGGAATGGGCGAAGCGCGCCGGAATAACCATGGCCCGAGCGCCCGCCGTAGGGAACGATCGCCGCCGGCTGGATGTATCGTTCGTGGTTCCGTTCGTTCTCCTTATCCTCTCAAACGCGCCGAGCCGCGCGATTGTTGCAGCCGGGAGCCATAAAAAAAACCGCCCGGAGGCGGTTCACTCTGAGAGCGGTCGCGCGCGTCAGATGGCGAACACGTGGTTCCCGATCTTCGTCGTGATTTTGCGCGTCAAGATCCATTTGGACTTGGCCGTCGACGGGTTGTAGTAATACAGCGCCTTGTTCGTCGGGTCCCAGCCGCGCACGGCATCCTTCGCCGCCAGAAACGCCGTGTTGTTCGGCAGAAGCCAATACTGGCCGTCGGCGACGGCGGTGAAGGCGTACGGCTCGAAGATGACGTCCGTCACCGACTTCGGGAACTGCGGCGAGCGCAGCCGGTTCATGACCACGGCGCCGACGGCGACTTGGCCCTTATAGATCTCGCCGCGCGCCTCCGAATAGATGACCCGGGCCAGCTTCGCCAGCTCGGGCTTGTTGACGGACAGCTTCTTCAGCTTGGCCCAGGTGGCCGGCCCCGCGATCCCGTCGTGCGCCAGCCCGTTGGCGCGCTGGAAGCGGGACACCGCGTTGCGCGTCGCCATCCCGTAGGTCGTCGTGATCGTGCCTTTGAAATAACCGAGCGTCTGCAGCCGGAATTGCAGGTCGGCCACGTCGCTGCCGGTACTGCCCGGCCTCAGGACCGGCGACGCGGCTGCGGAGGCCGGTCCGCCGAAGCCGCACACCGCGCCGGCCGCGGCGACCGTGCCCGCCAGAACGGCAATCAATGCTTTCTTTCTTCTCATGAAGCTCGAATCCCCTCCAAAGCGAAAGTCAGGAAGACGATCATAGCATGCCGGAGGGGCGTTTATGCGGAATAAAGGCGATTTTTAATCAACTTAAATGTTTCTCATCCGGCCTTCGCGGCCCCCTCATCAGACAGTGCTTCTCCGAAGGAGCGCGTACCCGCCCAAAGCCAGCAGCGCGGACAGCGGAAGCAGGAGCAGCGCCAGGTTAAACGCCGAACGGCCCTGGAAGAAATCGTAGATGCCGTTCCACCATCCCCAGTAGATCGAGCCGTAGACGAGCAGCGTGCCGAGCAGCAGCCCGATAATGGAGGCCGCGTAAAGTCCCGTTTTGCCGAACCGGCGGAACATAGACGAGATGGCGAAGCCAAGCAGGTACATGAACAGCATGAGCGAGCCGAACACGACGAACTGCTGCGGCGCGTTGCCGTCGCTGACGTAAGGAAGATGGAAGAAGAACAAGTCCGTGTGCCAGCCGTCGGTCCAGGATTCGATATAAGAGAGCAGCATCAGCACGAGCGCCGACGCGGCGCTGACAGCCAGAATCATGATCAGCGTGCCCGCAAAATAATCCTTTCTGCGGACGCTCAGGCCGAGCGCGAACGGAAACGTGTGATGCACCGCCACGATGCCGCTGACCAGCATGTAGATGAAGATCGACATGAGGCCGCCGGTGACGATCTTCTCATCGTCCGCCATCAGAACGGCGATCAGCAGATTGATGGCGAAGCTGGACAGGACGATAACCCAGGGCAGATAGATCCAGGACCATTTGTCCCGCATATGCATCCTTACGATGCCTTGAACGGTATTCATGCGAACGCCTCCTTGGATTCCGGGGCGCTGCTCGTCAGATAAACGAGCAGCTGCTGAATGGTGACCGGCGAGAATTGCAGCCCGAGCTCCTCCGCGCGCCGCTGGTCGCTCGCCCCGAGCGACTCGTAGACCGTGACGGCGCGGCTGCCGCCGAGCGATTCCTGATGAATGACCCGCTTGCCGGCCGCGAACGCGTCGATCTTCGCTGCGGGACCGGTAACCGTGTACGCCCGCCCGCGCAAGGCATCGGCTTCGTCGTCGAGGAGAATCCGCCCCTTGTCGAGGACGATGACGTGCTCCAGCAGCCGGCTGACCTCGTCGATCAGATGCGTGGACAGAATGACCGTGCGCGGATGCTCCGTATAATCCTCCATGAGCCGCTCGTAAAAAATGCTCCGCGCCACGGCGTCGAGCCCGAGGTACGGCTCGTCGAAGATCGTGAGCGGCGCGCGGCTGGCCAGGCCGATGATAATGCCGACCGAGGACAGCATCCCGCGGGACAGCTTCTTCACCCGCCGCTTGAGCGGCAGGCTGAAGTCTCCCCGCAGCCGTTCGGCGTACGCCCGGTCCCAGTTCGGGAACAGCAGCGCCGCCGTTTCCAGCACGTCGACGACCCGGAACGTCTCGGGATACTTCTGGCTCTCCTTAATGAAGCAGATCTGCCGGAGCACCTTGCCGTTCTCGTACGGCTTCTCGCCGAATACCAGCAGCTCCCCGCCCGTCTCGAACAGCTGCGCGGTAATCATGTGCATGATCGTCGTCTTGCCCGCGCCGTTGCGGCCGAGCAGGCCGTAAATCTTGTTCGCCTCGACCGTGAAGCTGACGTTATCGACAGCGGTGAAGCTGCCGTAGCTCTTCGTCAGCCCCTTCGCTTCCACGACCTTGATCATACGCGGCCTCCCCTCTCGCGGATCATATCCGTCAATTGTTCTCTCGTAATGCCGAGCTTCTCCGCTTCGCGGATCATCGTCACCACGTACTGCTCGAAAAACTGCTCCCTGCGCTTCTCCGTCAGCTTCTCCTTCGCCCCGGTTGACACGAACATCCCGATCCCTCGCTTCTTGTACAGAATCTCTTGATCCACCAGCAAATTCACGCCTTTGGCGGCCGTCGCCGGATTGATGCCGTAAAACGCGGCGAACTGGTTCGTGGAAGGAACTTGCGATTCCTCCGGCAGTCCGCCCTGGAGAATGTCGTCCTCGATCCGTTCGGCGATTTGCACGAAGATGGGACGGCTGTCGTCGATTTGGTTGCCCATCGCTACACCACCATATTGGTTAATTACTCATGTAACTAACTATATAAGCAATGAGGTCCGATGTCAACACGCAGCGCCAATTTTCCGCTCGCGCCTAGTCGCGCGGCCGCTCCGGACGGCACGGTTCGGCGCTCCGCTCATACCGGCGGCGAACGGACGTTCCTTTCCAGGATTTACTTTACGCGCGCGCTGCACTACAATGAAGCTACTTGGAGGTGGACAACGGCATGAACCTGATCAAGGCGAAAGACCGGCTGGAGCTGGACCGCAGAACGCCGTCCATGCCCTGGTATATCGAGAAATTCATCAACTTTAAGCTGCCCGACCTCTCCCCTTCCTCGCTGCTGGAGTACGTCCGTGATTACGATGCCTTCCTGTCCTGGCTGCTGGCCGAAGGGCTGGCGGAAGGGCCGGCGATCCGCGACGTGAAGCTCGAGGAGCTCGAGAAGCTGCACATGGACAGCATCGACGCGTTCCGGATGTTTCTGATGACGCGCGCCGAGCAGAGCAACAGCCGGACCACGATCTCGCGCAAGCTCAGCTCGCTGCGGTCGCTGTTTCATTATTTGAGCCAGATCGCGGAGGACGAGAACTTCTATCCGCTTCTGAAGCGGAACGTCATGGCGAAGGTGTCGATCAAGCGCACGGCGAAGCCGAAGGACACCGCTGCCAAGCTGGAGGGCAAGCTGCTGCAGGAGCGGGAGATCGACGAGTTCATCCGCTACATCAACGAGGATTACGGCATGGAGATCGCCGATAACAAGCAGGCGCTCTACGCCTATACGAACAACCGCGCGCGCGATACCTCCATCGTCAGCCTCATCTTGAATTCCGGGCTGCGGGTATCGGAGCTGTACAATATGAACGTCGACGATCTCGATCTGAAGAAGCGGCTGCTCTACGTCTACCGCAAAGGGAAGAACGACGACACGTTCAAGACGCCGGTCTACTTCCGCCAGGAGGCGCTGCGCGACCTGCAGCACTACTTGTCCCGGCGGGAATCGCAATACAAGGCGCCCAAGCGGGAGAAGGCGCTCTTCCTGGCGCTGCCGAACGGCAAGCGCGAAGGCTCGCGGATGACGAAGCGGGCCATCCAGGAGATGGTCATCAAGTACGCCAAACGGTTCGGCAAGCCGTACTTGTCCGTGCACAAGCTGCGGCATTCGTTCGCGACGGATTATTACTTGCGCAACGACCTGTACAAGACGCAGGAGCAGCTCGGCCACGCGTCGCCGGAGACGACGCAGATCTACGCGCATCTAACGGACAAAACGATGGCGGAAGCGATCGACCGGCCGAAGGAAGCGTAGCTGGGCGATTGGTCTTCCGCGCGCAAAAAGCCTCGGACCCAAGGGTCCGAGGCTTTTTGCCGTTGTCCGCTGTCCGGCTGCGCCGGCGCGGACAGAAGACGGTACCGTCCGCGTCGTAGATCAGGTGACTCTGCCCGAGGTTCGGCACGTGCTTGCCGCGGATTTCCTCCCGCAGGCGTCCGAGCAGTTCCCCGGCGACCGCGCCGACCAGCTCATCCGGCCGTTGAATTCTCGCGAAGGCCATACAGCGTGACGTGAAACGGCGTTTCGACCTTGCTCCATACCAGGCTCATCCTTCGATTCTCCTTTGTTTCTCCTCCAGCCACCGTTTGACCGCGGCCGGAACGTCCGCCAGTGCCAGGCGCTCGGCAGGTCCGCTGCCTCCACGCTCTTTCCATTCGACCTCGCCCTCGGCGGCTCCTTTGCCGACGACGATCCGAATCGGGATGCCGATCAGGTCGGCGTCCTTCAGCTTCACGCCGAACCGCTCGGCGCGGTCGTCGAGCAGCGTCTCGACGCCTGCGGCCCGCAGTTCCCCGTACAGCCGCTCCGCAGCCTCCGTCTGCGCCTCGTCCTTGTCCGAGACCGGCACGATATGGACGTGGAACGGCGCCAATCCCGCCGGCCAGACCATGCCGTGCTCGTCGTGATGCTGCTCGATCGCCGCCGACAGCAGCCGCGTGACGCCGATGCCGTAGCAGCCCATGATGACGGGACGCAGCTCGCCGCCGGCGTCCGCGATCTTGGCGCCGAGCTTCTCGCTGTATTTGGTCCCGAGCTTGAACACGTGGCCGATCTCGATGCCGCGGATGATGCGCAGCTCCCCGTCCGCGCAGCTCGGGCAAGCCTCGCCCTCGGCTGCGTTGCGGAAATCCCCGGTCGCCGCGAGCGGGAAATCCCTGCCCGGCACGACGTGCCGGAGATGGTAATCCGTCTCGTTCGCGCCGGCGACGCCCTGCCGCATCGCGGCGACCTCGTCGTCCGCGAGCAGCGGGACGGATAGACCGACCGGCCCGGCGAAGCCCGTCGCCGCTCCCGTGATCGCGCTCACGGCGGCGCTATCCGCCAGCTCCAGGTCCAGCACGCCGAGAGCGTTCTTCAGCTTCGTCTCGTTCACGGTGCGGTCGCCGCGGATGAGCACGGCGACGGGCTTGCCGTCCGCGACATAGAGCAGCGTCTTGATCAGTTCGTCTTCGCTTAGGCCGAGCCCCGTCGCGAGCTCATCGATGGATCGCAGCCCCGGCGTATGGAAGCGCTCGGCCGCCGGAACGTCCGCTGTAGCAGAGGCTCCGCCGGCATCGCGCGCGGCAGGCATGCGCCCGGCCGCCTTCTCGAGGTTGGCGGCATAGCCGCAATGGCCGCAAGTGACGACGTCGTCTTCGCCGGAGTCCGCGATCGCCATGAATTCGTGCGTGCCGCCCTCGCCTCCGATGGCGCCCGGATCCGCCTCGACCGCCAGGTAACGGATGCCGCAGCGTTCGAAAATCCGCCCGTACGCCGCGTACATATCTCGGTAAGCGGCATCGAGGCTTTCCCAATCGGCCGAGAACGAATAGGCATCCTTCATGACGAATTCCCGGCATCGCAGCAGACCGAACCGCGGCCGGCGCTCGTCGCGGAACTTCGTCTGGATCTGGAACAACGTCACCGGCAGCTTGCGGTATGTGCCGATTTCCTGCCCGACGAGCGCGGTCACGACCTCCTCGTGCGTCGGCCCAAGCACGAACTCCCGCTCGCCGCGGTCGCGCAGCCGCACCAGCTCCGGCCCGTACACCTCGTACCGGCCGGACTCCCGCCACAGCTCGGCGGGCTGCAGCGCGGGAAGCAGCACCTCTTGGGCGCCCGCCCGTTCCATCTCCTCGCGGACGATGCGCTCCGCGTTGCGCAGCACGCGGCGTCCGAGCGGCAGGAACGAATAGACGCCGGCGGAGAGCTGGCGGATGAACCCGCCCTTGACGAGCCATTGATGGCTGACCGCCTCCGCGTCGGCCGGTACCTCCCGCATCGTCGGAATGAACGCTGATTGTTGCCGCATGAACATTACCCCCTTGATTGGTTCTCGGCACACACGGAGCCGATATGATGGTTATTGACTTCGACGCTATTGCAATCATGCCAAAAAACGCGCACCCGTTCCCGGTTAAGGGACGAGTGCGCGCTCGTGGTACCACCCCAAATTCCGCCGCGCGGCGCATGGCCGAGCGGCGCTCTGGATCGGATAACGGGAAGAGCCCGGCTGCAAATACTGTCTTCCTTGCAGCAACTACAAGGCGGGGCGCGATCCGCGGCCGCGGGGAGCTTCTCAGCCGGCGGGCTCCCTCTCTGAACGCGGCTAGTGCGGATCGGCATGTCCTTGATGACGGTCGTTCGATGATTGGTTTTTACGTTACAGCAATCCCGGCTCCCGTGTCAAGCGATGGCCGCTAGCTGTCTCTGTCCGCACCCTCGGTCAATGCTTTCACGTATTTCTTCGGCGCCCGATGCCGGTAAGCTTCGCCGATCACGGCGGCGATTTCGCCCCACTCCGCCCCGCGGTCCAGACGAACGCCGACCCAGCCGCGCGGTCCGACGTATGCCGGCACATAGTACAGCTCCGGATTGCCCGCGACGAGCAGCTGCTGCATTCCCGGCGGTACGGCGCACCATAAGCCGACGATGCCGTCGCCGTGATGATCGTTCCGGTAGTGGACGAACGCCTTCTTACCGTCGACGAAGAAGCCGGGCGACCCGTGGCTCTCCCGTTCGATCGTGCCCGGAAGCGACAGGCAGTACGCCCTCGTATCCGACAAAAACGGCTCACGTTCGACAATCATGGCATGACTCCTTTCGATCAATTACGTTCCGGATCGCGCGCTTGCGAGTTCTGCCGAGACGTGTCGGCCTCGATGGCGAACGGCGTCGGCCAAGACCGGCAAAGCTTGCGCCGGCGGCGTCTCCGCCGTCAGCGCAGCTCCCGCAGCGCCCGGGACTTCGACCGGTTCCACGCCGGCCAGCCGCCCGAGCCTTCCGATCGCTCGCGGATGCTCGCGAAGACGACCTCAAGCCCTTCCACGCCTTCCGGGTGGCGGTCCCGCAGCTGAAGCAGCGGCGGCACGGCGTCCGCGGACAGCGTCATCATATAGGCCATGTCGATGTTCCCGCTCGCCTCGTACCGTTCGGCGTTCTTTGCCGCGATCATTCTGTCCAGATTAGCATAGTTGAACGCGACGTACGCCGCAAGTCCGATCGCGATATACGATTTCGCGAGCGGGAACCGGTCGCGCCAGATGCGGATCAGCGATACGGCCAGAACGAAGCAGAGAATGATCATGAAGCCGTGCACGAGCAGCCGGGTGCGGGTAAAGCCGTAGGCGTCCTCGTACAGCGAGAGCCGGCTGAACGCCGAGACGAGCATGACGACGGTGAAGCCGACGAGCAGGCTGAGCGACAGCCGGCGCGCGCGGCGCTCGAGCGGGCTGCCCTGCCTCACGGCATGCAGGCCGCCGAGCAGGAGCAGCAGGTTGATGACCGCGACCGCCACCAGCTGGGCAAAACCCTGCCGCGCGTAATCGGCATACGCCGCGCCGTCCGGGAGCAGTCCGTTCGCCGCGCCGAACAGGTACGAGAACTGAATGGCTGCGAAGACGAGATACACGGCGTTGAAGCTGATCAGCAGCGTGTTCGCCGTCAGCGGATCGAACCCGAACGGTTCGCGCTTCTCCGCAGCACCGGACGTCTCCGTCTCCGCCTCGAGCCACAGGGTTCGTTTGAGTTCCGCGGCCTGCGGGTCGCTCCGATTAAACAGCAACGCCCACAAGTAGCAAAACGCATAGAGCGCGAACCAGGCGCCGACGATGATTCGGGCGGCGCCCTCGAACGCATCCGCCCGAAGGAGCAGGCTTGGCACGCGCCAGATGAGATCGCCGAAGATCTGGTCGGCGGTGGCGAGCAGGACGGTGACGACGAGCAGCGGCGGCGCCGCAAGCAGCAGGCCGATCGCGATCCGGCGCGCCTTGCCGGCCGTGCGGCGGCCGCCTCCCTCCGGCTTCGGCATCAGCCGGTTCGCAAGCAGGCCGAACGGCACCGCCACGTAGGCGAACGGCTGGACGAGCGCCAGCGTCAGCACGTCGCCGTAGAAGCGGGGGCGGAACCACGGCTTGTCGCTGTTGCGCGTCAGCAGCACGGTTTGGGCGGCGATGAGCGCCGGAAGGATGAACAGGTTGAGCGTCCGGAAATCGTCGTCCGCGAAGAGTGCGAACGTCAGCGACAGCAGCCCGACGGGCAGGGTCAGCAGCCAGCCGGATTTGGTCTGGCCGCGCCACCGCTCGAACCCGCCGATCCGCCCGCGGACCGCATAGAAGAACAAGCCGTAGAACGCGGCGACGAATATCGGGACGGAGACGTTGAAGCCGTTCCCGACGAATACGTATTGACTGAGAATACCGAACAGCAGCGCCAGTAAGGCGAGGTTGTCGTACCGCCGCTGCCACGGGGCCGGGTGACGCATCGTATCACGCTCCGATTAATGCGCCGTAGTAGCGCGAATATCTTGCTTCCATTTATTGTAGCCGATAAAATAAGAACAAAAAGTGAAAGATATTTTTTCGGCTTTTCCTATTTTGACGGAGACGGAGGCGGACGGGATGAAAATCAGGCGGCACTACTTGTCGCTGCGCAAGCTGTATCCGCAGGTCCGCGAGCGGGAGCCGCTCGAGGTGACGACGCGGGAGCTGGCGGAGGCGCTCGACTGCACGCACCGCAACATGGTGCTGCTGCTGCGGCGCATGCAGCGCGAAGGCTGGCTCGGCTGGGAGCCGAAGCGCGGGCGCGGCAACCGCTCCGTCCTGCGGTTTCTGGCCGCCAAAGATGAGCTGATCCTCGCGGAAGCGCGGGAAATCGCGGAACGGCAGGACCTGGCCCGCGCCGCCGCCTACCTCGGCGAAGAGGACGATGCCGCCGGCGGGCTGCGCGTCCGGTTCCAGGATTGGCTGTCGGGCCGGTTCGGCTTCCGGTCCGAGGTGCGGGGCGAGCGCCGGCTCGATCTGCTGCGTTTCCCGCTGCCCCAGCGCATCGATTCGCTGGATCCCGCGGCGATGCATTTTGCCGGCGAATCGCATCTCGTCAACCAGCTGTTCGACGGGCTTGTCCGCATGAGCCCCGGCGGGACGGAGCCGCTGCCGCATCTGGCCCATGCCTGGGAGACGGACGAGGCTCGGCGCTCGTGGACGTTCTACCTGCGCAAGGGCGTCCTGTTCCATAACGGCCGGGAGCTGACCGCCGCGGATGTGAAGTTCACCTTCGAGCGGCTTCTGCGGCTGGCGCCGAAAGGGCTGTTCAGCTGGGTGTACCGGGATATCGAAGCAATCGAAACGCCGGACGACCGGACCGTCGCCTTCCGCCTGCGGTCGCCGAACGAACTGTTCCTGCCCTTTCTGACGACGAACCGCGCATCGATCGTGCCGGCCCTTCCCGAGCTGGAGAGCGGCGCGTTGTTCGGGCTGTACCCCGTCGGGACCGGACCTTTCCGGCTCGCCGGAAGCAGTCACGGCATCTTCACGCTGGAGGCGTTCGCGCCGTATTTTCAAGGCCGGGGCTTCCTGGATATCGTGGAGGTGTGGAGCGAGCCCGAGCGGCTTGCTTCTGCCGGAGACGGCGCGGGCGCGGATAGCCCGGACGAGGATGGCGCGCGAAGGAATGGCGTGAAGGACGAGTCGGCCGGAAATGACGGAGCTGACGCGGATGGCACCGAAGCGCCCGCCTTTCAGGTCATGCACAACGTGAGGCTGACGGGACCGGCCGCCGAGCGGCTCCAGCAGGTCAGGCAATCCGGCATGACGTGTAAATTTCTGACCGTCAACGAGCTGCGCGACGGTCCGCTGCGCGATCCCGCCGCCCGGGCGGCGCTCGACGCGGCGCTCGACCGGACGCGGCTGATCGAACGGCTGTCCGGCGACGTCATCGAAGCCGCGGACAGCTTCTGGCCCGAGACGGCCGCGGACGGCGGCGCAGGCGGCCGGGTTGGCATAGGTAGCGCCCCTGTCAATACGGCGGCTTTCGTAACGATGCCTCCTTCTCCGCTCGCGGCCGCGGATGGCGCCGGCGCCCCGATCGTGCTCGCCACGATTCCGCAGTATCGTAACGACGCCGAGCTCGTACGGGACGAACTCTTGACGGCAGGCATCCGGGTGACCCTCGAGCTGATTCCCGCCGAGCTGTTCAAAGGGGAGTCGCGTTTAAGGGCGGACCTGCTGCTCTTCGCCGTGATGCTCGACGAGCACCGCGAGCTGCGGCTCATCGAGCTGTTCAAGAGCATGCTGCACCATCTGCTGCCGGGAACCGGACAGGACTTGGAGCGCCGTATCGGCGAGCTGATGACCTTTCGGGACGGAGAACGGCGCAACGCGGCGCTCCGGTCCATCGAAGCGGAGCTGCGTGAGTCGCGGCGCTTGTTGTTCCTCTACCGCAAACATCTGAAAACCGCCTTCCATCCGTCGGTCCGCGGCATCTCGCTGGATTCGCTGGGATGGGTGCGCTTTCGCGACCTGTGGTTTAAGCCGGAAGAACTGCCCGGAGGCCGACAAGAGCCTGAGGCGGAGTAAGCGGGAACGAACGCGGCGCAGCGACAAATCCGCCGAGGCTGCGCACCATGTAGGCGTTCCCGTCACCCCCTGCCCCATCCAAGCCTCGCGGCAACAAAAAACCGCCCCATCAGCCAACGGCTAACGGGGCGGTCCCCTCCTTCAACAACCCGCGCGGCGCATCCGCCGGCCTGCGGCCAAGCGTCGCGGGCCAGCGCCCGTGCGACCGCGCGCCTACGCCCGCGCGATCTTGTACCGGCCGCCGGCTTCCGTCCGGAACCGGATGCGGCCGCCTTCGAGCCGCTCGACCTCAACCGGCGCCGCGGCGCCGCCCGGCGTCACGGCCGCCACCGCGACCGGGCCGTCCGCCGCCAGCACGCACGCTTCGCCGGCGTGCGAGAGCAGCTCGGCCTCAGTCAGCTTGCCGTCCGACCAGCGCAGGCTGACCTCGAAGCCGCCGCGGGCGCGAAGACCCGATGCCCGGCCTTCCGGCCAGGCCGACGGCAGCGCGGGGAGCAGCCGAACCTCATTCAGATGCGATTGCAGCAGCATCTCGGCGATGCCGGCGCTGGCCGCGAAATTGCCGTCGATCTGGAACGGCGGATGCGCGTCGAACAGATTCGGGTAGACGCCGCCTTTATGGTAGTTGTCCGGCTCGTCCTCGCGCACGATCTTCAGCAGGTTGTCGAGCAGGCCGAGCGCGCGGTCGCCGTCGCCGAAGCGCGCCCAGAGCGACACTTTCCAGCCGAGGCTCCAGCCGGTGCCTTCGTCGCCGCGGCGCTCGAGCGACGTCTTCGCCGCCGCGAACAGCTCGGGCGTCGCGTCCGCCGTCAGCTGGCGGCCCGGGTAGACGCCGAACAGATGCGAGACGTGGCGATGGTGCACGTCCTCGTCCTCGTAGTCGCCGCTCGCCCATTCCTGCAGCTGCCCGTGCCGGCCGACGGCGAGCGGCAGCAGCCGTTCGCGCGCGGCGGCGAGCTCCGCCGCGAACGCCTCGTCCTCGCCGAGCGTCTCCGACGCCTCGATCAGGTTCGTGAACAAGTCCCAGATCAGCTCGAGGTCCATGGACGACGCGCTCGTCACGCCGGCCAGCCCGTCCGCGGTGCGGAACTTATGCTCCGGCGACGTCGACGGCATCGTGATCAGCCGGCCCTGGCCGTCGTCGACCAGCCAGTCGAGGCAGAAGAGCGCGGCTTCCTTCATGACGGGATACGCCTGCTCCCGCAGGAACGTCTTGTCCCGGCCAAACGCGTAGTGCTCCCACAGATGCTGGCACAGCCAGATGCCGCCCATCGGCCAGTTGACCCATATTGCGTCGCCGTTGCCGAAATCGCCGACCGGATCGGTATGCGCCCACAGGTCGGTATTGTGATGCGCCGTCCAGCCGCGCGTGCCGTAGTTGACGGACGCGGTCCGCTTCCCTCGCTCCGCCAGCTCCCCGATGAAGCCGAGCAGCGGCTCGTGGCATTCCGCCAGATTGCAGCTCTCGACCGGCCAGTAATTCATCTGCGTATTGATGTTGATCGTATAATTGCTGCTCCACGGCGCCCGCGTTTCCTTGTTCCAGATGCCCTGCAAATTCGTCGGCCGCGTGCCGGGACGCGAGCTCGCGATCGTCAGGTAGCGCCCGTAGTGGAAGATCAGCTCCGCCAGGCCTGGGTCCTTCGCCCCGTAAGCCGCGACCCGCGCGTCCGTGTCCATCGTATCCGGCGCCGCCGAAGGGCCGAGCTCCAGCTCGACGCGGTCGTACAGCGCGCGGTAATCCTCGACGTGGCGGGCGCGGAGCGTCTCGTACGGCAGCGCCGCCGCCGCTTCCAGCGCGGCCGCCGCGATCGGTCCCGGCTCCCGGCCTTCGCTGCGCGGCATCCGGTCGAAGCCGTTGAAGCTCGTCGCCGCGCTCCAATACAACACGGCCGCCGTGGCGCCGATGACGTGCAGGCCGTCGCCGTCGACCCAGGAGAAGCCGTCGCCGTCCTCGACCTTGACCGTCAGTCCGCCCTCGAACGAGATCGCCTCCGACGTGTACGGGTCGCCGTACACGAGCGGCTCGTCCACCGGGTAATAGCTCGGAGCCGCATACTCCGGCGCGACGCCGTGCATGACGTACCGCCCGTCGGCCGCGAACGTCTTGTAGCGCAGCGGGCTGTCCAGGCGGGCGTGGAAGCTGAGCTTCCCGGCCTGGCTCGCCTGCAGGCGCAGCGCGATGACGCCGTCCGGATGCGAAGCGAACAGCTCCCGCATGTAGACGACGCCGCCAATCTTATACGTCACGGTTGTAACCGCTTCCGTCAAATCCAGCGAACGCGCATAGCCGGAGTGAACGCTGCCGTGCTCGAATGTCAGCCGCAGATGGCCGAGCGGCATGTACGCCTGCGTGTACGGGCCCATCATCTCCTTGCAGAGCAAGTCCGCCTCGACGAACCGCTTCTCCAGGATCAGCCGGCGCACCTGCGGCAGTACTTCCTTCGCGCGCGGGTTGCTGCCGTCGGACGGATGGCCCGACCATAGCGTATCCTCGTTCAGTTGAATCTCTTCGCTCTCCACGCCGCCGTAGACCATGGCGCCGAGCCGGCCGTTCCCGACCGGCAGCGCTTCCGTCCATACGCGCGCGGGTCTGCCGTAGTTCAGTTTCATATCGACACGCCCTTCCCCACTCATACTGGATGCATAGTCCAATGTAGCGCGCCGGGACGAAGCCCGTCAAGCGCTAGCCTGGCCGCGGCCGCGGCGGAGCGGGTCCGGCGCGCCCGCCATGCCCCCGCCCCGCCTCATTTCCGCGACAAAAAAACCGCTTCGCGGAACGGGCCGACGCCCGTTCGCGCAAAGCGGATTTAACAACGTACGTTCGATCAGAATACCTTCGTCGTCCACGACTCGCAGTTCCACGTCTCCGTCACGACGTCGCGGTAGAATTCCGGCTCGTGGGAGATGAGCAGAATGCTGCCCTTGTACGCCTGCAGCGCCCGCTTCAGCTCTTCCTTCGCGTCGACGTCCAAGTGGTTCGTCGGCTCGTCGAAGACGAGCACGTTGGACTCGCGGTTGATCAGCTTGCAGAGCCGGACCTTCGCCTTCTCGCCGCCGCTCAGCACCGCGATCTTGCTCTCGATGTGCTTCGTCGTGAGACCGCACCGCGCCAGCGCCGCGCGCACCTCGAACTGCGTGAAGGACGGGAATTCCTTCCACACTTCTTCGATGCAGGTGTTGTAGTTGGCATCCTTCACTTCCTGCTCGAAGTAGCCGATCTGCAAATGCTCGCCGCGCTGCACGGTTCCCGAGATCGCGGGAATCTCGCCCAGAATGCTGCGCAGCAGCGTCGTCTTCCCGATGCCGTTTGCGCCGACGAGGGCGATCTTCTGCCCGCGCTCCATGCGCAGGTCGAGCGGCCGGGACAGCGGGGAATCGTAGCCGATGACGAGCTGGTTCGTCTCGAAGATCAGCTTGCCGGACGTCCGGCCTTCCTTGAACCCGAACTGCGGCTTCGGCTTCTCCTTCGCCAGCTCGATGACGTCCATCTTGTCGAGCTTCTTCTGGCGCGACATCGCCATGTTGCGGGTTGCAACGCTCGCTTTGTTCCGCGCGACGAAGTCCTTCAGATCGGCGATCTCCTGCTGCTGGCGCTTGAACGCCGACTCCAGCTGCTGCTTCTTCATCTCGTAGACCTGCTGGAAATGGTCGTAATCGCCGACGTAGCGGGTCAGCTCCTGGTTTTCCATATGGTAGATCAGGTTGATGACGGAATTCAGGAACGGGATGTCGTGGGAAATCAAAATAAACGCGTTCTCGTATTCCTGCAAGTAGCGTTTCAGCCACGTAATATGCTGTTCGTCGAGATAGTTGGTCGGCTCGTCGAGCAGCAGGATGTCCGGCTTCTCGAGCAGCAGCTTCGCCAGCAGCACCTTCGTGCGCTGACCGCCGCTCAGGTCGGTGACGTCCTTGTCAAGGCCGATGTCGGTCAGGCCCAGGCCGCGCGCCGTCTCTTCGATCTTGGCGTCGATCATGTAGAAGTCCTGGTTCGTCAGCGTGTCCTGGATCGTGCCGACGTCCTCGAGCAGCCGCTCCAGCTCTTCCGGAGAGACCTCGCCCATCCGGCCGTACATGTCGTTCATTTCCTGTTCCAGGTCGAACAAATATTGGAACGCGCCTTTCAGCACGTCGCGAATCGTCAATCCGCGCTGAAGCGCCGCATGCTGATCCAAGTACCCGACGCGCATGCGCTTCGACCATTCCACTTTGCCGTCGTCCGGCTGAAGCTTGCCAGTGATAATGTTCATAAAGGTGGACTTGCCTTCGCCGTTCGCGCCGACCAGTCCGATATGCTCGCCCTTCAGGAGCCGGAAGGACACGTCGTTGAAAATCGCCCGGTCCCCGAAGCCGTGGCTGAGCCGTTCTACGTTTAATATGCTCATCGATGACACCTTTTCTGTTAGACTTTATACTCCGTACTATTATAGCGTTCCGCCTCTCCCAACTCAATGAAATTTCGCTGCCGCATGGCGGACTTTCCGTAAAAAAAGACGACCGATACCGGCCGTCCCTCGCAAGCGTAAGCGATCGCGTCAAGATCCGGCCCTCGGCCGGTCCGGATCGCAGTTCGGGCTCGGCACCAGTCCGAGCGCCGCTAATTTGCGCAAATAATAGCATTCCTCGCGCAGCATGTGATCGGGCACGAGCGGCGTCAGGCTGTCGAGCACCTCGTCGGTCAGCTCCCACGATTCCATTTCCGAGAGGAATCCGCGGAAGAGGTTCATCTCGAGATCCACGTCCTTGTGGAACCGCCGGAATGCCGGAAAATCGTGCAGCTGCGTGCGCATATAGCCCGCGAGCTCGATGCTCTTCAGGTACAGCTCGTTGAAATGCTTCTCGAACTTGCGTCCGCGCCGCTGCAGCCGCTTCTCGACGGGATCGAGATCCCCCACGATCGTCGCGGCGTGGAAGGCCGCGTCGGTCAGCCACAGCAGATCGTGATGCAGCGCGGGAAACAGCGGGACTGGGCGGCCTTCCTCCAGCTCGCCGAGAATCCGCGAATACTCCTCCAGCTCGTTGACCATATGGTTGATGAACGACGGCGTCAGCCCGAACGCGATCTGCCCGAGCAGCATCCGTTCGAGCAGATGCAGCTTGAAATTCCGCAGCTCTTCCGTCAGCGGGCACGCCTCCGCCGTCACGGCCGCGGCCTCCGCGTCCGTCTGCGCGTGCCGCGCGCGGGCCAGCAGGTTGTCGAATGCCTGAATGAATTGCTTGGCGAGCTCAATATCCTTCGTATCCATGGGCGCGAGCGCGTTCCGGATGAACCGGCTATGATCTCCCAAGATTTGCAGCCAGAACCGATGCTCGAACAACACAGCGTCTTTCCCGTCCATACCTGACCGCCACCTCTCCCGCTTAATTACGTCCGTCTAGCCTATGCGGCCGGCGGGGCGATCATTACGGGGCGCGACGCAGTTAACGAACCTCGCCCATGTCGACGATCCGGGTACGGACCCGCAGGCTGACCTCCGCTTGTCCGAACGCTTCTCCCCAGCGGTCCTGCACCTTTTTCCACTCGCGGTATCGGTAAGCTCTCGCGAATAAGCCGAGGCCGATCGGATCCAGCTGGTACCGCTGCAGCTTGGCAACCAAGGCATCCATCTTGTTCTTCAGCTGCTCGTCGATCTGATCTTGCAGCCCCGCGGCGTTGTCCCCGACGTCGAACGCGAACAGCCGCTCCGTCAGCCGGATGGGGAGCTCGAGCTCGATGTCGAAGCGAAACTTGCCGCCTGCGAAGGACGTCCGTACTTTACGGTCGACGTCGAGCACGTAGAAGCTGACGGCGCCAGTGTTGATCGCGGTGCCCGGCTTCTGTTTTTCCGGCAGCACGAGGGTGACCGACAGGCTGGACTTTTTGTCGTCTTGCACGATTTGCAGCATCGTTGTCTCGAACGTATCGATCGACCCGACATAGAGGCCGCCGTGGTTCAGCAGCGCCGTTTTGTCAACCACGACCTCGCGCTCGGTTTTTCGGATGATGCCCATATCGGGCGTTCTTCCCCGCTCGTACAGCAGACGGTGCAGCTCCCATAATGTCGTCGCCTCGACGAGATTTCGTTTATTCGTCGTATCGAGCAGCTTCGCGATATGCAGGGACAATCGGCGCTTGTCCGGCGGCGCGAAATACATGATGTCCCCGACCGAGCCGTCGACGGCGACGAGCCTTGCGTTGTTCCGCGTCTTGGAATCGCGATAGACGACATCGAGCAGGTGGACCCAGTCGGGCTGCTGCAGCAATTTCTTGCCGACGAGGATGTTTTGCAGCTTGCCCGTGCTGATCAGCGCCGACACGCGGCTGTCCAGCAGCCCCCTCGAATCCCGGAGCGTCAGCGCGTTCACCTGCGTCACCTCGTTACTTTGCTTCGCCTCCTTACTGAACACCGGGCTGGACGAGTAGATGACCAACCGGTTGTCCTTATCCAAATCCATGCCCATCATTAGCACGAGCGTGGTGTCTTCCAGGTTCAAGCGGTCCTTGCACGCCGGAAGCAGGAGCAGCGCCGACACGGCCGCCAACAGGAGAACGACCCGCCTCATGACTGCCACCGCTTGAATCGCTGCAGTACGGAAAGGATGCACCAGAGACAAACGGGCAGCAGGTAAGCGGTCGCGAACCCGATGGAACCGAGCCATTCGAGCATGCTGGTACTTGCTCTCCAGTCCGGGTCCGAGATCCAGGTCGCCAGAAACATGCCTGCGAGGAGAAGCGCGACGTACGTCTGCGGCTTGCCGAAGACGAACAGCGTTTTCATACAATACATGGCCATGTACAGCGAAGGAATCCATGTCTTCGAGATAATCAGCAGGTACCAAGTCAGCATGATGATGTCGAACCGTTCGACGTACCGGGTTTCGAGCGTTTTGAAGATCGAGATGACGGGTTGGTTGAACTGGGTGATCTCGTCGGGACTGTAGACCAGGAAGCATACGAGCGTCACGATCAAATAAATGAGCAGCGTATAGGTATTCGCGATGAGTACGCCGAGCGGCGCATATTGCTTCTTCTCCAGGTTCGGATAGACGAAATAGACGATCTCGAATCCGAGGAACGCAAGTATCGTCGTCGGAACCGTATGCAGCACGGGCAGCCAGCCTTCCTTCAGCACCGGAAGCAGATGCAGCCAGTTCCCTTCCCGCATCAGCACGCCCAGGAGCAGCAGCATCCAGAGCGACGAGTACACGATAATCTCCGCATACCGCCCCATGACGCGAACCCCGCCCTTGACGATCATGTACGCGGGAACGAAGAAGAGCAGAATCAGAACGTATGTCGGCGTCTGCTGCATGATCCAGCTTTGCACGAGCAGGGCCATCCGATCCAGGATCAGGTAAGCGTAGATCGTCGCGTAGACGCCGAAGAAGACCATTGCCAGCCGGCCGGCGGCTCCCTCCTTTTTCTTGTTCCGTTCCTTCATTTTGTCAATCGGCGGCGGGCTTTATGCGTTAGGGCGAAGCGGCCTCCGGACCCGAAGACTAGAGAGGCCTGGAAGCCGGCCGAAGACAAAAAAAGTCCCGCAGCTCTCGCCGCGGGACTTCCCTTCTATCCGTACTCGCTCGTTCTACGGCGGATGTTCAATGACACGCCTTGGCCGTTACGGCCCCGCCTCTTCCTTCGCCGCCGAGGCGAGCGCCTCGTCGAGCTGCCGGAACGCCTCGCGCAGTTTCTCCTTCGGCACGCCGGCATACCGGTCGCCCAGGCTGACCTCGTAATTGCTGCCGCCTTCCGCGCCGGCGTTGACGTACGCCGTCAAGCCCACGCCGGTCCGCTCGGCAATGCCGGCGAAGATCCGCTCCGCGGTTTCCTTCGGCGCGTCCAGATGGACATGGAACATGTTCGATACCGGCGTTTCCGGCCTCGTCGCCGCGCCGCGGCAGCCGTTGTACAGCCCGGCCAGTTCGACGGCGTCCCGGTAGTACTGCTCCATCTTGGGCATCCGCTCCCGAAAATAATGCGCGGCCGGAATAATGTACGGATACAGGCTGATCAGATCGCCGCCATGCCGGCGTTTCCAGATCTTCGACTCGGCCGCGAAATCCTCAGGCCCCGCGAGGATCGCGCCCGCGATCCCGCCGATGCCCTTGTAGAACGAGATGTAGACACTGTCGAACAGCGCGCACACCTCCGCGGCGGTCTTGCCATAGTACGGCAAGATTTCGAACAGCCGCGCGCCGTCGAGATGCAGCTTGATGCCCCGTTCGCGGCATAGCGCCGACATGGCCTCCAGCTCCGCGTAATCCGGCAGCTGTCCGCCGATTTCGCGCTGCGGCAGCTCGAGCAGCAGGCAGGCGACGTCGTCGCCGAGCGCCACCACGTCCTGCGGCAGCACCGTGCGGGTCTTGTCCGCCAGCAGGATCGGCTCCAGCCGGTGCAGCTCCCGCAGGCCGTTCTGCTCATGGATCTCGAGATGGCACAGCGGGTGATACGCGACCTTCGCGCTGCCCCGCCGGTCGCTCCAGATCCGCAGCGCGATCTGCTGCGCCATCGTCCCGCTCGGGAAGAACACGGCGGCTGGCTTGCCCAGGAAGTCCGCGAGCTCCACCTGGAACCGCTCAATGACGGCGCCCGATCCGTACATATCGCTCTCCGTCTCGCCGTCTATGCCGCGAAACGCCTCCAGCAGCACCTCCGCGTTGCGCCGGCCGTGTCCCCCGACAGGATACGCCGACCGCTCGAACGCCTGCTTCAGCGTCATGTTGTCATCCATATGCATGCTCCTTACGCGAACAGCCGCTCGGCCGTTCGTCCTTAATGGGAATGATTCATTCGTCGTGCTCGGTACCCGGCCTTCGCCGTTCGTTACTATTTCGCCGCCCGCGGGCGAATCTCCTGCCGCAGGCAAAATCAGCAACGGCCCCGGTACGACCTGCCTCCTTCCGACATAGGATGAACCATGACATTACTCTTTCCACGGGGAGGTGATTTCAAATGACATTCGCACTCACCGACTGGATGCTCTACTCGATGTGGGTCGTTATGGGCGCCATGGGCCTGAACTTCCTGCTCGGCCTCTACCAATCCCTGAAGGGCGGCGCGTTCTCGAGCGACCTCATCACGAAGTACCTGTCCGATCTCGTCATGCTTGTACTTCCGCTGTTCATGCTTTCCAACATGACCGTCTTCGATAGCACCGGCTGGATTATGGAAACAGCGTTCTACATCGGCGCATTCGGTGTCGTCGTCAAATATTTGATGGATTTGAAAGGCAAATTGTAATCGTCTTCACGACAGCTGCCGGGAATCCGGCGGCTGTTTTATTTTGTCCGCGGCGCCTTGTCAGCGTCGTTCAAATGTGGTACACCAGTAAAGACATCATGCGTAGGAGAGATCGCCATGGCTCAGCTGTATTATAAATACGGGACGATGAACAGCGGCAAATCGTTCGAAATCATCAAAGTCGCCCATAACTACGAGGAACAGGGGAAGCGGGTGCTCATCTATTCGCCGTCCTTCAGCGCGCGCGGCACGTCGAAGCTGGTCGGCTCGCGGGTCGGCTTCGAGCGCGAAGCGATTCCGGTGGAGGCGGATACCGACCTCTACGCGGACGTCAAGTCGCATCTGTCCGCCTCGGGCCCGAAGCAAATCTACTGCGTGCTCATCGACGAAGCCCAGTTTCTGAAGAAGCATCATATCCTGGCGCTAACGCGCGTGGTGGACGAGCTGAACATCCCCGTGATGGCGTTCGGGCTCAAAAACGATTTTCAAAACCAGCTGTTCGAGGGCAGCTATAATCTGCTGATCCAGGCGGACAAGATCGAAGAGATCAAGACGATCTGCTGGTACTGCGACCGCAAGGCGACGATGGTCATCCGGTTTCGCGACGGGAAGCCGAGCAACTCCGGCGAGCAGATCCAGATCGGCGGCAACGATGATTACAAGCCGGTCTGCAGGCGGTGCTACAACCAGGCGTTCCGCGAGATCGACACGGCGCTGGGCGAACCGGAAGCCTAAGCGGCGGCAAGAGGCGGAACGCCTCTTTTTTATTTGCCCGGCTACGTGGAACGGGCGGCTTTCGCTGACCGCCATAGTCATACGAGCAGGATAAGTCTAACAGCGGACATGGGCTGACGGCAGGATGAAAAAAAGCGTTCCGGACCCGGGGGCCGGAACGCTTTTATAATCCTAAGCTCAAATCGGCAGCTCGCGCCCCGCCGGATCGACGAACCCGTGCTTCTTTACCCGGAGCGGGCGCACGCGTTCCAGAATGCCGACCAGCTGCCGGGCAGCTTCGACGGGGTCGCCCGGCGCCCGCTCGCCGCCCATGTCCGTCTTCATCCAGCCCGGATGAATCGCCAGCACCTGGAAGCCCTGCGGCTCCAGCTCCTTGCGCAGCTTCTCGGACAGGAACGTGAGCGCGGCCTTCGTCAAGCCGTACGGAATATCGCCGGCGTACGCATTGGCGAACGCCCCCGCCTCGGACGAGATGTTCATGATGGAAGGCAGGCTCGCCTTGCGCAGCAACGGCAGCAGCGCCTGGATCAGCTTGATCGGGCCGAACAGGTTCGTCTCGAACGAGGCCGTCACGTCCGCGAACGCCAGCGATTCGATGCCGGCCTCGCGGCTGAGCAATATCGCGGCGTTGTTCACGAGCGCGTCGATCGGCGCTTCCCGTTCCTTCAAATCGGCGGCGAGCCGCTCGATGGACGCGTCGTTCGTGACGTCGAGCTCGAACAGCTCGATCCGCGCCCGCAGCTCTTCCTCCAATGCGCCGTAACGCGCTTCGGCCGCCGTGATGTCGCGGACGCCCGCGACGACCTGATGGCCGCGCTGCGCGGCAATGACCGCCAGCTCGTAGCCCAATCCTCGGCTGGCGCCGGTAATGACGATTCTCATGAATGTTCAACCCCGCTTTCGTCAAACATAGTCTGATCTCTATTATAACGCTTTCATGAACGAAGATGCCAATGGAAGCCGTTTCCAGATTACCGGCTGCCGGCGCACCCGAAGTTATTCAGCATCGCGAATACGATGCCGTCCCCCGGGGGCATTCTACATTTGGATGCCCATGCCATCCAAGCGCATGCCACAAGGAGGTGTACCTAGATGAAACACGCGAAAAACGAAATAACTAAAGCCGACGTACAGTCCTCCGAGCTGAACAAGCTGCCGGTTCCGGGCCAGGACGATACCGAATTCTCGGCCGAAGAAGCGGCCGAAGCGTTCCAGTCCGGCGCATCCGCGGGCCGTTCCGCGCATAACGAGGAAGAAGCATAAATGGTTCGGCGCGGCATCCGCGCCGCCCGTATCGCGCTTGCGCGACAAAAGAAGCCTCCCGAACCCGGGAGGCTTCTTCCTTTGCTGCGTCTTCGGTTCGTCATCCGATCCGAAACGGCAGCCAGTCCGGCGCCGTCACTCCATCGCGCGCAGCATCGCCTGCAGCTTCGCGACCGTATTCCAGTTGCGGGTCGTCACGGCGTCGCCGAGCTTGGCGATATTGGCCGCCAGCTTGGAATCCAAGATGCTTTGGCCGTAGTGGCAGTAGATGACCGTGCCGTCAGCCCGGAACCGGTCCAGCTCCGAGATGCCCGCGCTTAGCTTCTCCAGCTGCCGGCCGGTCAGCGGTTCGTTCAACACCGACAGGTGGATGCTCTTGCCCTCCGCCGCGGCCTCTTCCGCATAGGGACAGTCCTCGACGATGGCGTCCAGCTCCTGCTGCGTGCGGATCATCACGTTGGCGCGAATGCCCGAGATCCGCGTAATGGCCTGTTCGATCTCGTCTCGAACCGTGCCGTGGTCCTTCGGCGATTGACAGACGACGTTGCCGCTCTGAATATACGTCTGCACCTTCGCGAGGCCGATCGCTTCCAGTTCGCGCTTCAAGTCCGCCATGGCCAGCTTGTTCTTGCCGCCGACGTTAATGCCGCGAATAAGCGCGGCGTAATTCGTCATGCCCGCTTCCTCCTATCCGTCCAAGCTGTCTCCACTATACCCGGCTGGAGACCGGATGACAACGGCTGCATTGCGTTACGCCCGATGCACCGCGCCCTTCGCCCGGGGATGCGGCAGCCGGCGGATGACCTCCGGCATCGCAACGCCGAGGAGTACCAGCGCGACGCCCGCCCACTGCAGGACGCTCACCGATTCGTGCAGGACGACGGCGGACAGCATGACGGCGACCGGAAGCTCCGATGCGCCGAGCACCGCGGCCATCCCTTCGCCGACATGCGGCACGCCGGCCGCGAACAGCACGGGCGGAATGAAGGCGCCGAATAAGCCGAGCAGGAAACCGAACAGCAGCAGCTGCCCCAAGATCAGGCCGTTAAACAGGAACGCCGGCGGAAACAGCGCGAAGACGAGGATCAAGCCGCCCGTAATCATCCAGGCGCTGCGGTATGCCGGCTCCGCGGCCGGTACGGCCTTGCCGCTGAACAGGACGAACAGGGTATAGCTGACGGCCGCCGCGAGACCAAGCACGACGCCGAGCGCGTTGAAATTCGCCAACCCTTGATCCAGAATGCCCGCCGCCAGCAGCGTGCCGCCGAAGAGAACGGCGAGCGTGGCCAGCATCAAATTGCTTGGCCGCTTGCGCCTCCGGACCGCGTCGACGAGCACGCCCATCCACGTGAATTGGAACAGCAGGATGATCGCGAGCGAATTCGGAATATAGCGCAGCGAATGGTAATACAGCAAGCCCGTCAGCGCCGTCGGCATGCCCGCCGCCATCAGCAGCAGCCGCTGCTTCCACGTCAGAGCCGGACGCTTTGGCGCCGCCGCGGCCGAGCGGCCGCCTGCGCCCGCGCCGCCTGCGCTTCGGCGCTTGCGGAGGACGTTCCATTTCGTGGCCGCGGCCAGCAGCCACGACAGCACGAAGCCGACGAGCAGCTGCGAGCCCACGACCTCGCCGAGCTCGTAGCCGTGCCCGTAAGCCTTGACGACGATGGTGGACAAGACGCCGTAGCTGACGGCGCCGAGGAAGACCGCTATGGCGTATTTCATATCGAATTTCATTATGATGTCTCCTTTCCGAGCCGGGCAGCCGGCGGCGGATTAGAAAGCCGTACGCACAAAAAAACTTCCTAACCGCAAATATGAAATCATCCCGGGGATGAATCCATATTCGTAGTTAGGAAGTTACGGCTTCCTGTAGAAACCCTCGCCCTGCTGCGAGGCTATACGAATGATCCGTGCTGCTGCGTGCTCAACATCGAAATCTTACATGACATGCGAGCCGCTGTCAACCGTTCATTCGCCTTTCCTCGGCTCAAGTCAGCTTGCCGAAGTCGCTCCGCATGATCGTACGGACATGCCCCGCCCATTTCCCGTTGGCCGGACAGTACTTCCGCGCGACCTTCTCGATCGTCGTGTACCCCCGCTCCACGTAATTATCGTTGATTAACTGGCCGAACTTCTTGACGCTGTCCCCTTTGGTCGCGAAGCTGAACGCCTTGGCGTGGGCGTTGCCGGTGATGGCGTTCAAGCCGAACAGATTGTTCTTCGTCCTGGCCAGCCTGCTCTTGCCATTGCCGCTCTCGAGCTTCATGACCGCGATCGTGAAGAACGCATTAATCCCGTAATCCTGCTCCACGTGGAGAATGACGTCCTCGAGGCCTTGGTTCGCCAGCTTCGTGCCTTTGAGCAGCACGGCGATATGCGCCCGCGTCAGCCCGGAATCGGACATGACCTTGGAGGACGGCTTTACGGGATCGGAGGATACGGATAGCGGCGCAGCCGATTGGACGGCGACCTCAGACTTGCGCTTGGCAAGCGTCTGGGCCGGCGCGGCCTTCGCCGCCTCCGCGGGAGCGGATATTACGGCGGTCTGCGCTTCGGTGGAGGTCTGCGCTTCGGCTGCGGTCGGGGCGGCTGTCGCGGGGTTGATCGGGGCGGCATAGCGGCTGTTGACGTAGCCTCCGCCCTTCAGGGCGAGCCAGTCGGCGGCTGTCGCGCCGACGACGTCGAGGCGCGTGTCTTGCTTCACGGTGCGGAGAATATCGGCATCGGCGCTAGGCAGCGCGCGAATGTTCAGATAGTAGGAGGTGACGCGATATGTATGAATGGCGGAGGCGGCCGTCTGTGCAGCCGGTTTCTTGGGAGCGGCAGCCGTCTGTATATGTACGATGTTCGGGGCGTGAGCGATGACCGTTGCCGGCTGAAAGCGCGATTTGGGCTGATCCGGCGCCACCGGCGCCGCGACTCCGGAAGCCGCCGCGGCCGAAGCGTGCGTTGTGCCATGCCATTGCGGGAAGCTGTACGCCATTTCGGCGGAGCGGTTGTTTCCTGCGTTCGCGAACAGGTTATACGAGAAGAACAGCGAGGCGAGAAGCGCCGCGACCATCAAATAAGCCACTGCATTCCATTGGATACTCCGGGTCATGACTTGCACCTCTTCCTTGGATTTTTAGGGGCCTTTCCGATATGAGTCTGATTGTAAAGGCTGTCTAACGAGAAGCGTGTCAAAGCGTCTGTAAGAAACGTATGATCTTTTGTCGACGGACATGCCTCTTCTGACGAAATAAAAAGAAGCCTGATTGCTCAGGCTTCAAAAATGAGAAATTTCCAATGTTTTATCGGGTTATACTTCAATTCGCCAAACCCGCGTCGGGATAGCGTTTTCGGCCTTTGAAGCCGTCCTCGTAGCCGTGGTAGTAGGCCGCGCGGTCCTCGCCTTGTTTCCAGCAGATTAGAATTTCCTCACCATTGAGCACCGAAGGGAAATCGATCAGCCCGGGATTGATCCTTTTGAGCAGCACGCCCTTGCGCTCGAAGTTGCCGATCGCGAGCTCCACTTCCATCCGCATGAACTCCAGCTGGGTCTCTAGCTCGAAGAACGGATCCGCCGATTCGGGATCTTCGGGCAGCGTGCCTTCCCTGCGCTGCTTCGTTAATTGATGAAGCAGCTCGAACTTCATTTCGAATTGCTGCGTCAGCAGCTGCAGCTTGATCAGGTCTTCCTGGAGCTCAGGCAGCAGCGCGTTCGCTTCTTCGATCGTAAACGTTACCTGCTTCATGTGCAGACATCCACTCCTCTACAGCCAGTTTACTGCAAAACAGGACAAAACGCCATTTGGACGAAGGGCCCATCCGGGGAGGCCACACATCCAAAATCGCGCCAACCTGCGCCCGTGCGGCTGGGCGAATCCAAAAATCGCAAGGTTTGGCGAATCGGAATGTAGGCAAAGCTAAGCAAGAAAACCCGGCTGCACGAAGCCGCACACAGGAGGAGGATTACCGACATGAAACACGCACGATTGTTGAAAGGAACGGCAGCCGTCGCGCTGCTCGCCGGGCTCGTAGCCGTCAGCCCGCTCCGGGCACTGGCGAGCGACCATCACCAGCCGCAATCCGGGGCGGTGACGGTGAAGCTCATTAACACGAAGGGCGAGTCCATCGGCTCCGCCACGCTCATGCAGAAGGACGATCAGGTGCTCGTGCGCGTCGAGGCGAGCAAGCTGAAGCCGGGCGAGCACGGCCTTCATTTCCACGAGACGGGCAAATGCGAGGTGCCGGGCTTCACGACGGCGGGCGCGCACTTCAATCCGGCCGCGAGAATGCACGGCTTCAATAACCCGAAGGGCTTCCACAACGGCGACCTCCCGAACCTGAAGGTCGACGCCGCCGGCAACGCGAAGGCCGAATTCGAGACCAAGGTCGTGACGCTCGCGAAGGGCCAGCCGAATTCGCTCCTGAAGGACGGGGGCACCGCGCTCGTCATTCACGACAAAGCGGACGACTACGTCACCGACCCGTCGGGCAACTCCGGCGACCGGATCGCGTGCGGAGTCATTCAATAAGAAGCAAGGCGCTTCGACGGAACCATGGACGGGACTAGCTCCCGCCATGGTTTCTTTCGTTTACACGCCCGCCCGAATCCGGTACATTGGTAGAGTCGCGTTAGGCGAATCCTCATTCCATGGAGAGAGAACTACGAAGGCGAAGGAGCACGAGAAACATGAGCAACGGCGTTACAACCAAACCATTGTCCCCCTGGGTCAAGGCGCTGGATTTGACCCCTCATCCGGAGGGCGGCTGGTATAAAGAATTGTGGAAAGCCGGCTTCACGATTCCCCGGGAGGTGCTCGGCGAACCGTATTCCAGCGATCGCGCCGCGGCGTCCTCCATTTATTTCGTCCTGCACCCGGACGAAATGTCCGAATGGCACACCGTGCTGTCGGACGAGCTGTGGCTCTGGCATGCCGGCAGCCCGCTGCTACTGACGCTCGGCGGAACGGGCGAGCAGCCCGCGGTCGAGCAGGAGATCGTCGTCGGACCCGATATCGCGAACGGCCAACGCCCGCAAGCCCTCGTTCCGGCTAAGGCCTGGCAGATGGCGAAGCCGCTCGGCGACGAGCCCGTGCTCGTCTCCTGCATCGTGGCGCCGGGCTTCCACTACGACGATTTCCGTCTGATCAAGCGGTAATGGAGCCTAATAATAGAAGAAAAGGAACCGCTATCACCAACCAGGCAGAACCTGGTTGGTTTTTTTCTAATTGTCAACCCCGGTTTTATGAAGACTTTCTCATTTATTTCTAAGAAAACGGCTTTAATCCAACGCAGGCAAGGACTTCCGTTTACATTGGTAAGTGGTGGAAAGTTTGGGCGTGGTATAGTCGGTATAGGACATGACTGCCAAGACAACCACAAACTTACCGCCAGGAGGAAGTCTACCTATGATTACCTTGCCATCCCGCTTCGCCAAACGCGCGTTAACGCTGACCTTGGGCCTCTCCATCGCGCTCACGGGCGCGCTGACGCTTACGCCCCACACGACGCACGCCGCGACATCGTCGTCCGCGTCCAAAACGTCGCTGGCCGCCAAAATCGAAGCCACGGGCATGAAATATTTGGGCAGGCCGTACAAATTCGGCGCGAAATCCGGCATTACGAGCGCCTTCGACTGCTCGTCCTTCACGCAGTACATCTTCAAGAAGAACGGCATCAGTCTGCCGCGCTCGTCCCAGCAGCAAGCGAAGGTCGGCGTGAAAGTTTCCAAGAGCGCGCTGAAGCCCGGCGATCTCGTCTTCTCCGACACCAACGGCGACGGCGTCATCAACCACGTCAGCCTGTACATCGGCAACGGCAAGCTGCTGCATACCTACCGGGTCGGCATCGGCGTAACCGTCTCGACGTTCAAGAGCAGCACGTGGGACCGCCGCTTCGTCACGGCCCGCCGCGTTATCTAATCGGAACGCTTCTATAATAATTCATCGCGGATCTCGACCGCGCGGGGGCTCAGGGCCTCCGCGTTTTTTGCGCGGATGGGCAAGCGTAGAGACCCGTCGATACGCCTTCCCATACACTAAAGCAGCAACCGGCGATCGGCTGCCGGGAGGAGGCATGGGCGATGAAACTGGACATTGGCTGCGGCGCGCGCAAGCGCCCCGGTTACTATGGCATCGACCGGGTCGCGATGCCCGGCGTCAACTGGGTCGGCGACTTGAACGACCCGCTGCCGTTTCCGGACGATTCCGTCGACGATATCGCGGTCTGCCGCATGCTGCCGTACGTGGACGACTTGACAGCCGCGTTCGCGGAGCTGTACCGGATCGGCCGGCACGGGACCGTGCTGACCTTGCTCTGCCCGTACGCGCATCATTTCCGTCACGGCTCCAATCCGTATTTGAAACACCGCTTCGATGAACGTACGCCCCGTTATTTGACCCCGCGCTTCAGGCAGCCCGAGGACGGGCCGCTCTGTCCCCCGATCGAGCCCTACGGCTACGTTCCTCCGCTCCCCTACGACTTCCGCCTGCTCCGGATGGAGCTGTTCTACGATGCGGCCTTCTCTCCGCCGCTGTACGAGCCGGATGAGCTCGAGCTGCTCAAGGAGCTGCAGGCGAACGTCGTGGACGAAATCCTGTACCGGTTCGTCATCGTCAAAGGCAACATGCCCGACGACGAGTGGCGGCGCCTTTGCCGGCTCGAGCTTTCCGAGCCGCATGCCGTCCTGCAGCTCCGTACTGAACGGCACGAATCGGCTGCCTCTGCCTCATATGCCGCCGAGGACCCGCATATGCTCCTATAGTTCCAACCGTGAGATTGGCACATAGGAGGTGAGATTCATTCCTCTTGTAGTTCGGGCTACCGTGAACATGACCGGCGCCATCACCTTTACCGGCAATACGCTCGGCCTCAGCCGCTCGGCGACGGAAGGCGCTCCCGGCACCCAGGACAGCATCGGCGCGTTCGTCACCACCAATACGTCCTCCACGTTCGGCACCTATCCATCCGGAACGACGAACAATTACGCGGCCAATAATTCGTCCGCGAACCTCGTCATGCCCGCGGGCAGCTCCGTCGCCTACGCGGAACTGATCTGGGGCGGCACGTACCTGGTGCCGGGCGTCAACCTCTCGTCCGCCATCAACAATCCCGTTACGATTAGGCTGCCGAACGGCACGGGCTTCAGCGTCACGCCCGATCCCGCCACCGCCAATACATTCGACCTGGCTTCGGGCTCGCTGGGCTATACGCGCTCCGCCAACGTCACCTCGCTGATTCAGCAGGGCGGCGCGGGCACCTACACCGTCGGCGGCGTCGTCGGCACGATCACGGTGACCGATCCGACCGTCAACCATGCGGGCTGGACGCTCGGCGTCATTTACTCGAACCCTTCGCTCCCATTCCGCAACATGTCGCTGCGCGCGGGGGCTGTACTCATACAAGCTGATTCGGGAGCGGTCAACACGACGATCACGGGCTTCGCCACGCCGACTTCCGGAGCGCTCGGCGCCAGAGCCTTGCTCAGCGCGCAGGAAGGCGACGCCAACCGGTCGGGCGACCAGGCGCTGCTCGGCCCGAACATGGGTTCGCTCGTCGCGCTGTCGGGACCGAACAACTTCGCCAACAACTTCTTCGCCTCGCAGATCAACAACGACGCGGGCCTGCTCGACACGACGGGCACGTTCGGCACGCGCAATCAGACGAACGGCGCCCCTGGCAGCAATATCGTCGGCGGCCGGCAAGGGTGGGACATCACGAACGTCGACGTCTCCTCCCGGTTCACCAACAACCAGTCGTCCGCCATCCTCCAACTGACGACCTCCGGAGACGCGTACGTCGTCAACGGCGTCGCCTTTCAGGTCAACATCAATTCGCCGAACGTCGGCGTGACGAAAAGCGCGAACGTGACCGGCACGGTTATCGGCGACCAGATCGTATACACCGTCACCGTCGGCAACACCGGCACCGCCAACGCGGCGAATGTCGTCGTCAGCGATATTTTGCCGGCGGGTTCCGCCTTCGTCGCGGGCAGCGTCACCGTCGCAGGCATCCCGCGTCCACAGGCAGACATCACGGCCGGCGTGGCGATCGGGACATTGGCGCTTAACAGCTCCGTCACGCTTACATATCGCGCCAGCGTCGCCACCCTGCCCGCTCCCGGTCAAATCTCGAACCAGGCGAGAGCCGCGTTCACATTCCAAAGCGTCGCAGGCGGCAGCACGATCAGCGGCGTCATCCCTTCGAACACGGTTAACACGCCGGTCTACGCTCCGGTTCTGAACATGACCAAGACCGCCAGCACCGCGAACGCGTCCGTCGGCTCCACGGTCACGTATACGGTCGCGGTCGCCAACTCCGGTACCATCGCCGCGAACACGACGTTCACGGACAATATTCCGGCGGGCAGCGCGTTCGTGGCGAACAGCTTCACCGTGGACGGCGTCGTGCAGCCCGGCGCCAATCCGGCCACGGGCGTTAATATCGGCTCCGTGCCCGCGGGCGGCTCGCGAACGGTCGCGTTCCAGGTGCTCGTGAACAGCCTGCCGTCGCCGCCGCAGCTGACCGACCAGGCGACCGCGGCCTACACGTACAGTCCGCCGGACGGCAGAACGCTGAGCGGTTCCGCCGCGTCCAATACGCTGACGATTCCCGTCACGCTGCCGAACTTGATCTCGGCGAAGAGCTCGAACCGCGCGAATACGACCATCGGCGATACGATCGCCTTCACCACCATCGTGTCCAATACCGGCGTCGCGGCCGTCACGAGCGCCGTATTCACCGATCCGATTCCGAGCGGCTCCGTCTTCGTGTCCGGCTCCGTCGTCGTCGGCGGGGTCGCCAGGCCGAGCGCGTCGCCGGCCGCCGGCATCTCGCTCGGCACGATCGCCGCGGGAAGTTCGGTAACGGTGGTCTTCCTGGTGCTCGTCACATCGATCCCCAATCCGGCCCAAATCAGCAACCGGTCCACCACGACTTACAACTCCGGCACGTTCAGCGGCGTGTCGCTGTCGAACACGGTCAACGTCCCGGCCGCCGCGCCGGCCATCGCCGCGCAAAAGACAGCCAGCCACACGCAGGCGACCGTGGGCGACACGATATCGTACGCGTTCGCGATCCAGAATACCGGCAATTACGCCGCGCTGCTGACGCTGACCGATTCGCTGCCCGCAGGCACGGCCTACGTGGCCGACAGCATCGCCGTCAACGGCGCGCCGCGGCCGGGCGAGACACCGCAGACCGGCATTTCGGTCGGCGTCATAGCCGCCGGAAGCTCCGCGGCCGTGAACTTCTCCGTGCTGCTCCAGTCGCTGCCGAATCCGCCGAATCTCGTGAACCAGGGTACGGCCTCGTATGCCTACACGCTGCCCGACAACCGGACGTTCAACGGCAGCGCCGCTTCCAACCCGGTCTCGATTCCCGCCTCCGCGCCGAACGTGACGGTCGTGAAGTCCGCCAGCGAACCGGACGCCGCCGTCGGGGACATCGTCACGTACACGCTAGTCGCGGCCAACGAAGGTTTCGAGCCGGTCACTCAGGTCATCGTGTCGGACCCCATTCCGGCCGGCTCCGAATTCGTCGCCGGCAGCGTGCTCGTCAACGGCGCGCCTGCCTCGGGCGCGAATCCCGCGTCGGGCATCCCCGTCGGCACGCTCGCGCCGGGTGCCTCCGCGACGATGTCGTTCCAAGCCGCCATCGTCTCCGTCCCCGACGACGGCGCGCTCAGCAACCGCGGGGCGGTCGGGTTCACGTCCGGCGCGTTCACGGGATCGTCGTTCTCGAGCACGATTACCATCCCGGTCTTCCAGCCCGTCATTACGGTCCAGAAGAGCGCGAACCGGGAAGTGGTGACGCTCGGCGATACCGTCGTGTACACGCTGCAGGTAGAGAATTCGGGCAACATCTCCGTCGACGCCAACCTGATGGACAATATTCCGGCCGGCGCGGTCTTCACCGAGAATTCTGTACTGCTGAACGGCCAGCCCCAGCCAGGCACCTCGCCGCCGACCGGCATCCCGATCTTTACCATCTCCCCTGGCGGCTCGGCCGTCGTCACCTTCGAGGTCGCCGTCGTCTCGCTGCCGAACCCGCAGCAGCTCGTGAATCAAGGCAGCGCGACGTTCGCGTATACGCTGCCGAGCGGACGGGTCGTGAACGGAAGCTCGCCGTCGAACGTCGTCACGATTCCCGTCTCCGCGCCCACCGTCCCGGTCGTGCTCAGCACGACCGCCATCGATGCCGTCGCCGGCGATAACGTGCCATATGCCGCTATCGTGACGAACAACGGCATCGCGACCGTCAACAACGTCGTCTTCGTCGACCCTCCGATTCCAGGCACCACCTTCGTTCCCGGCAGCGTGACGGTGAACGGAGCGGCAAGGCCCCAGGCGGATCCGGCCGCCGGCATTCTGATCGGTTCCTTGGCGCCAGACGCCTCTGCGACCGTGACCTACGAGGTGAATATTAACATGCCTGTCTCCGATCAGATTCTCAATCAATCGACGGTCAGCTTCACGTCGGGCACCTTTGCCGCCACGTCGTCGTCCAATGTGACGACGACGCCGATCACGCAGCCCGTCATCGGCGTGGCGAAGTCGGCCAACACGGCGAACGCGACCGTCGGCGATACCGTGACGTTCACGATTGCCGTCGGCAACACGGGCAATCTGCCTGCGAATGTCACCGTGACGGATGCCGACCCGCCGACCACGACCTTCTTGGCCAACAGCGTCATCGTCGACGGCACGCCGCAGCCGGGCGCGACGCCTACGGGCGGGATCAATACCGGGACGATCAATCCCGGCGACACCGCGTTCGTCATGTTCTCCGTCGTCATCGACTCGCTGCCGACGCCTCAGTTCCTCGTCAACCAGGCGACGGCGACGTACACGTTCACGCCGCCGGACGGCAGGCTGCTGACGCGTTCTCAGCTGTCCAACACGCTGTCGATTCCGGTCTCGTCGCCGAACGTCCAAATCGCGAAATCGTCGACGATGACGGCCGTCTCGATCGCCGACGTCATTCCGTACACGGCGGTGGTCACGAACACCGGCATCGCGCCCGTCGCGAACGCCGTCTTCATCGACGGCACTCCCGCCGGCACGGCGCTCGTGCCGAACAGCGTGACGGTGAACGGCATCGTCGTGCCCGGCGGGAACCCCTCCGCCGGCGTCAGCATCGGTACGATCGCGAGCGGCGACAGCGCGACGGTGGCGTATGCGCTGACCGTCATCTCTGTGCCGGCGCCGCCGACGATCACGAACACGTCATCGGTATCCTTCACGTCCGGCGCGTTCTCGGGCCTCGCGTTCTCGAACACCGTGAATATCCCCGTCTTCCAGCCGGTTATCACCGTCGAGAAGTCGGCGAACACGGCGAACGCGACCGTCGGCGACACGGTCGTCTATACGTTCAACGTCTCCAATACCGGCAACTACGCCGCACTGGCAACCTTGACCGACACGATCAATCCATCGGTCTCTTTCGTGCCGAACAGCGTCATCGTGAACGGCGTTCCGCGGCCGGGCACGGATCCCGTCGCGGGCATCCCGCTGAACGTCATCGCCCCCGACTCGACGACCGTCGTTACGTTCTCGGTCGTCATCAATTCGCTGCCGCCCGGCCAGCAGCTGTCCAACACGGCGACCGCGTCGTACGCGTATACGCTGCCGGATAACCGGACGCTGACCGGCTCTGCCGTCTCGAACACGCTGTCCTTCCCGGTATCGCCCCCGGACGTCCGGGTCGCGAAGAGCACGGGCAGCTCGGCGCTCACGGTCGGCGACACACTGTCGTACTCGACCGCGGTCACCAACGCCGGCATCGCGCCGGTCGACAACGTTATTTTCTCCGACCCCATCCCGCAGGGAACGTCCTTCCTGGCGAACAGCGTCACGATTAACGGCGTCCCGCAGCCAGGGGCCAACCCCGCTGCCGGCTTTCCGCTTGGTTCCATTCCGGCAAGCGGCTCGGTCACGGTCGCCTTCAGCGTCACCGTCACGTCCGTCCCCGACGCTCTGACCATCAGCAACCGCTCGTCGGTCAGCTTCACGTCCGGCGCGTTCTCGGCCGTCACGTTCTCGAATACCGTCACGACTCCGGTCTATCAGCCGGTCATCGAGCTCGTCAAGAGCACGCTCACGGCAACCGCCAGCGTCGGGTCCGTAATCACCTATTCCGTCGTCACCAGCAACACCGGCAATTATCCCGCGACGGTCACGCTTTCCGACGACGTGCCAGCCGGCACCTCGTTCGTGCCGAACAGCGTCGTCGTGAACGGCGCGCCGCAAGCCGGCGCCGATCCGTCCGCCGGCTTCAGCATCGGCATCGTGGCGCCGGGCACCAGCACGACCGCGACGTTCAATTTCCTGATCGAATCGCTGCCGGCCACGCAGCAGCTGATCGACCAGGCGACGGGCAATTACCTCTACACCTTGCCGGATACGCGCTCGTTCTCGCAGACGTCGTTGTCCAACATCCTGCAAATTCCGGTCAGCTCGCCGAACCTGACGGTCGCGAAAAGCACGACCGCGACGGACGCCGTCATCGGCGATATCGTCCCGTATTCCATCCTAGTCACGAACGTGGGCGTCGCCTCCGTGAACAGCGCCGTGCTGAGCGCCATCGTGCCGGCGGGCACGTCGTTCGTGCCGAACAGCGTCACCGTCGGCGGCGTGCCGCAGCCGGGGGCGGATCCGGGCGTCGGCTTCCCGATCGGCGCCATCGCGCCGAATACCTCCGTGACGGTCAACTTCAACATCGTCGTCAACTCGCTGCCGGCCAGCGGCTTGATCAGCAACCTCGCGACGGTCAGCTTCACGTCCGGCGCCTTCTCCGGAACGAGCCAATCGAACACCCTCACGACGCCGGTCTTCAATCCGATTATCGGCGTGCTGAAGAGCGCCAGCACCGCCAACGCCACCGTCGGCGACACGATCACGTACTCGCTCGACGTCACGAATACCGGCAATCTCGCGGCTGACGTCACCGTCGTGGAGCCGATTCCGACGGGAGCGCTCTTCGTGCCGAACAGCGTGACCGTCGGCGGCGTGCCCACGCCGGGCGCCGATCCGGCGACCGGCATCCCGATCGGTCCCGTGCAGCCGGGCGCGACGGTACACGTCATCATCACGCTGCAGGTCACGGTCGACGCCTTGCCATCGCCACAGCAGCTGTCCAACACGGCGACCGCGAACTATTCCTTCTCGCCGCCGGACGGCCGAACGCTGTTGGGCTCGGTTCAATCGAACACCGTCGTCATCCCGGTCTCTTCGCCAAATGTATCCGCCGTCAAATCGACCGATGCAATCGACGCCGTCAGCGGCGATACGATCACGTACGCGATCGTCGTCACGAACAACGGCATCTCGCCCGTCGATAACGTTATCGTCGTCGACCCCGTGCCGGCGGACGTCACGTTCATCGCGGGCAGCGTGACCGTGAACGGCGCGACACAACTGAACGCGAATCCGAACACCGGCATTCAAGTCGGCACGATCGCCACCGGCGCCGCCGCCACCGTTTCGTTCCAGGTGCTCGTGCAATGATCGAGTACCACAGCCTGCCAATGACGATCCGCAACCAGTCGGTCGTTTCCTTCGACTCCGGCTCGACTTCAGGCTTCGCCTATTCCAACGTCGTCAATACCGTCGTGAACGGACCCGTGATCGGCATTGTCAAGACGTCCGTTACGGCGCAGGCGGGACTGGCGCTTCCGCTGACGTTCCGCCTCTCGGTCACCAATACGGGCAACCGCTCCGCGAACGTAACCGTAACCGACACGCCGCCGTCCGGCACCGTCTTCGTCGCTAACAGCATCCTCGTCAACGGAGCGCCCGTTCCCGGCATTACGCCGGAAGCCGGCATTCCGTTAGGCGAGGTCGCCCCGGGCACGGCGATTACGATCGTGTTCCAGCTGATCCTGACCTCGGTTCCCCCATCGGGCCGCATCGAGAATCAAGCGCGCGCCGACTATGCGTTCGTGACGCTGGACCATCGAACGATCACCGGATCGGCGCTCTCGAACGTCGCGTCGGTGCCCGTCGCCGCGCTGGCCGTCACGCTGGCCAAGAGCGTATCGAGCGCCGTAACGTTCGTCGGGGACATGATCTCTTACGCCGTTCTCGCGGCCAACGAAGGTTCTGCCAGCATCGGGCAAGCCGTGCTGTACGACCCGCTCCCGGACGGAACCGCCTTTGTGCCCGGGAGCGTAACCATTAACGGCGTCCGCAGCCCTTCGTCGTCGCCGGGGGCCGGCATCGCGCTCGGCACGATCGAGCCCGGTTCCTCCAGCCTCGTCACGTTCAACGCCGTCGTGCTCGAAGTGCCGGTGCAGACGCGGCTCGCCAACCGGGCGCGGCTGGCGTTCCGCTATGGCCGGTTCGAGCAGTCCGTGCATTCGGACAGCGTCACGGTCATCGTCTCCGGCCCGTCGCTGACGGCCGTCCTCACCGTTGTCCCGGTGCTGGCGACGATCGGCGACGAGCTCGCCTATACCTTGACGGTCGCGAACGCGGGCACATTGGAGACGAACGTCACGGTGAAGGATTTGATCCCGGTTGGGACCTCCTTCCTCACAGGCACCGCCGCATTGAACGGCCGTTCGCTGCCGAACGCCGATCCGGCGACGGGCATCGCGCTCGGCTCGCTGTTGCCGGGCCAGACCTTCGACCTGACGTTCGCCGCCTCCGTCACGCGGGAGGTGCTGCGGCCGGCGCTATCCCAAATCGTCAATCGCGCGATCGTCGATTACGTCTTCGCGCTGCCGAGCGCCCTTGCCGTCACGGATACGCTGCTCTCGAACGGCGCCGTGACGGAGATCGTCTACCCGCACATCGGCCTGACGCTGGACGCCGCTCCGCAGCTCGTCGAAGCCGGCGGAAGCATCCTGGCCCGCGTTCGCATTACGAATGACGGCAATTATCCCGCGTACGTGACCCTGACCGACTTCGTGCCGCGCGAGACGGAGCTCGAGCCCGGGAGCGTGCTCGTCAACGGCCATCCCGCCGTCGGCGCGGCGTCCGGCAGCCGCATCCCGGTCGGCACGGTCCCCGCGGGAGCCGCGGCCTCGGTCGCGTACGCGCTTCGCGTCGCCCTCCATCCGCTGCAGAGCCGGATTCGCTTCCGCGTCCGCGCCGCGTACGAGTACGACGTGAACGGCCTGCGGCACGAGTTCGCAGCGGCATCCACCGAAACGGTCGTCCGCATCGAGGCGGACGAGGAATGAACGCATGCCAACGAAGCGCGGCGCTTTCCGGATGAAAGCGCCGCGCTTTGCGTTGTTCCTCTAATTTATCTTCGCCTAGTTATAGTGGATTCGAGGACCAGAAGCCTCGCGGTTCAAGCGGCCTTCTTGCCCAAACGAATCCGCGGGTTGAGCAGGAGCGAGAGAATATCGGCCAGCCAAGTGAACAAGACGACCGCAGCCGTAATAATGATGATGATGGCGATGAGTACCGGAAGGTCGCGATGTGATGCGGAAAACACCATTAACGATCCGAGTCCGCCCCAATTAAACACGTTCTCGACGATCGCCGAGGAGCCGATCAGCGTCGGCAAATCCAATGCGGCAATGGTTACGACCGGTATCATCGCGTTTTTGAGAGCATGCTTGAGGATGACCCGACGTTCGGATATCCCTTTCGCCCGGGCAGTCTGCAGGAATTCCAGCGGAAGCACCTCCTGCATGCTAGAGCGAATAAACTTGAGGTACGAGGCGACGATGCCGAGCATCAAGGTTCCCACGGGTAAAATCATATGCTGAATGAGATCCAGCAGGCTGTCCTGCTTGCTTGGCTCATGCATGCTGCTTGGGGGAAGCCAATACAAGTTGAACGCAAACATTTGTTGAAGCCATATCGCGGCGGCGCTGCCGGGCACGGCAAATCCGACCAGCGCCAGCATGATCGCCACCCGGTCCGACAAGCCTCCCGAGCGGACGCTGCTATAGATCGCCCACGGGAATGCAATCATGAACGACAGAATCCATGCCGTGCCGATCAAGATCAGGCTGTTCTCCGCATTCTTCCAGATGTAGTTGCTGATCGGCTGCATGAAGTAATCAAGGCCAAACCCGCCATGACGGAGACCCTTAAGCCAATTCCAGTATTGCACATGGATAGGCAGGTCGAGTCCCAGCGCATGCTTCTGAGCCTCCGCGGCCAGCCTCTGCTCCGGCGTCGCTCCAAGCTGCGTCCACATGTCGCCCGGCATTTTATGGCTCACATAAAAGCATACACCGGATACGATCAGCAGCACCAACACAGATTGAAGCGTCCTACGAATAATGAATTCCCACATTTACTTCCCTCGCTTACTGGCATGATTTACAGGTACGTTTCGAATTGGCTGGAGTTGTGGCGTGATGGTGATTGGCCGCTTAACGAATCGAACCATAAGTAAGCTTAGTATACCTACCTAACATATAGGCGTCAATATTCCTTACATTTAAAAGTTACTATATTCATGTAAGGAATCCTTCTTTTCAAGCGTCAGGAGAGAGCGGTTATCCATCCTTTCACCCTCCGCCCCGTTTCAGTCGGCGGACGTTTCAGCACGAGCCGCTTTGGACGGCCAGAACGCGAACCGCCCGCAGAGCACGGTCAGCGCGGGGACGAGAAACGGCCGGACCAGGAACGTATCGAGCAATACGCCGATCGCGGTGACGGTGCCGAATTGGACGAGCACTTGAATCGGGAGCGTGGCGAGCACGGCAAAGGTACCGGCCAGAATCAGACCGGCGGACGTAATGACGGCGCTCGTACTGGAGACCCCCTCCTTGACCGCTTGGCGAAGCGGCATGCGACGGGCGTTCTTCCAAACGCTCGATACCATGAAGATATTGTAATCTTCCCCGAGCGCGACGATGAAGACAAACGAATAGAGCGGAATGAGTCCTTGAATCGCGTCCGCGCCGAACCCGTAATGAAGCACGATCCAGCCGAGGCCGAGGGCGCTGAAATACGAGAGCAGCACGGTCGCGACGAGATAGAGCATCGCGACGATCGAGCGCAGATAGAGCACGAGCAGCAGGGCGATCAGCGCGACGATGAGCGGAATAATGAGCCTGGCATCGGCATTCGTCACGTTGCGCGTGTCGTATTGCTCCGCGGTCGGCCCGGCGATCCACACGTGATCGGCCGCTTCGGTCTTGCCGGAGGCTGCGAGGGCCTTCTCTGCGGCCTGGCGCAAATCCGGAATATGGCCGATGGCCTCGCGACCGTACGGATTCGCGGTTAGTTCGATATCGTAACGGACGAAACGGGCATCCTGCGCGCCTGCTACACCGTCCGATACGGATGCGACGTACGGCAGCGAAGCAAGCGCGGCTTTGACCTCCTCGGATTGAGTATCCGTCCGCACAACGAGCTGTACCGGCGCCAGCTTGCCCGGGCCAAAATGCTCGCCGATCAACGTAAACCCTTCGCGGGATCCCATCGTGGCCGGAAACGACGACAGCGTATCGAACGTGAATTTAATGCCCGTGGAGCAAAGAACCAACGCGAGCAGCAGCGCGGTCGTCAGCGCGGCGATCAGCTTGGGGCGGCGAATGACGAGCGCCCCTACTCGATCTCCGGTTGTGACGCGCGCCGGTCTGACGCGAACAGGTTTGCCTTTCTTCCGCGCGCGCTCCGCTTCCATCTCATGCGTGCGCGGGATGAACGGGAAGAACGAGGCCCTTCCGACTAATCCGAGGATCGCCGGCACCAGCGTCAGGCTCGCGATCATCATGATCAGAATCGCGAGACTGAAGGGCACGGCGAAGCGCCGGAAGCTGCCGAACTCGGCAAGCAGCAGCACGAGCAGCGACACGACGACGGTCAGGCCGCTCATCGCAATCGCCCCGGCGGAGCTGCCGAATGCGCGCCGCAGCGCGGCGAACAGGCTTGATTCTTCCTTCAGCTTGCTGCGGAACCTCGCGATCAAGAATAAGCAGTAATCCGTGCCGGCACCGAACAGCAGCACCGTCATAATCGACAACGATTGGGAGTCATATGCGATCCAGCCGTCTCCGCCATCCAGCCAAGCAGCGGCGTCACGGCACCATAAGCGAAGCCAACGGCGATAAGCGGGATGAGCGCAAGTACCGGAGAACGGTAGATCAGCAGCAGGAACACCAATACGAGCAAGACCGTCGTCATGAGCAGCGTAACGTCCGCATCCTTAAACAGCCCCGTCGCATCGACGGAGATTCCCGCCGGCCCCGTCGCCCTGACGATGAGGCTGTCCGCGGCATCGACGGGCGACCGGAACGGATGCTCGCCGGGGAACGCGGCGTCGGTCCGTGTCTCCAGCTCCGTCAGGCCTGCCTTCATTTCGTCGCTGCCAACGCTCCGATCGAATAGAACCGGCTGCACCAGCGTCGTTCCGTCATCGGAGACTTGCTGCTTCAGCGCCTGAATCGGCATGGCGTGCAGCGGTACGGAGCCGTCCTGATACGGCAGCGGATTCGTCGCGATGGATTGCGACAAAAATTGAATGTCCTGCAAGTCCGAGTCTGTCAACCCGGATGCCCGATGCCACGTAAGCAAGGCCGGAATCCCTTCGTCCGATGCAAATTCCTTGTCGATGATGTGCCGCGCCTGGACGGATGGCTGGTCCGGCCCGAAATTGCCAAGCGTATCGTCCTTCAAGTCGTTGGCGCTCGGCAGGCCGATGTTCAGGGCTGCTACGACGACGATCCATATCGCAATCGTCAACCAGCGTCCTCTTCGTCCTCCGACCGACTGCATCGAGCGGCCCAGCATGTTCATTCTTTTCTCCCCTTTGGTTGGCTTGCGCCGTCTCCCTTATCAATCGATAAGGAAACGGCGTAAAAAAAGGCTGCCGGCTATTGGACCGATGGCGGTCCAACGTCCGACAAACCGTAAAGCAGTACGTTCACGAGCATCGCGGCTTGCCGTTCCCAATCCTCGCTGTCGACTCCGGAAGCAATGCCCGAGCGGGGAGCCGCCGACGGCGCGGGACTCGATGCCTGGGCGGCGATGGATTGGTTGATCAACGCCATCAGCAGCCTGGCGGACGTCTCGGGATTGACGCCGAATCGTTCGATATCCCGAAGCCGTCCCTCGCGGCGGCCTCTCTCGAATATCGATACGAGCGGATCGAGATAAGCGTCCTTCCACATGGCGTAGATCGTTCTCTGCGGTTCCGCATCCATTTCGTGGCGGATATCGCGGAACATCCTGCCCAAATCTTGCGGATGATTCGCCATCATTTCGTAAGTCACGGCGATCAGGCAGTCATGCATGGAGGCTGTCTCGCCAATGATCCGTACGAGGGCTTGCCGCGTACCTTCGCAGACATGGCGCAGCACTTCCACGTACAACGATTGCTTATCCTTGAAATGGTGGTACAGCGCCGGCTGCGTCAAGCCGCATCCGTCCGCGATCATCCTCGTCGAAACCGCGCGGTAGCCATGTTCCATGAACAGCTCCTCAGCCGTCCGGATGATCATCACCCGCGTTTCTAACGATTGGTTCGATTTCGGTCTGGGCATACGGGAGTTTCCTTCTCGCTTTCACGCTCATTACTTATCATCCGATAAGATTTTACACGGATCTTAGGCCTGATTCAAGCTGTAACCCCTTCGTCATCGGTCATTCATTTAATTGTAACTTTTGTCCTCGGCGAATGAATTAAGATCTTATCCATAAGGGATCCCCAATCAAACTTAACGAGGTGCATTAAGATGAAGTTCATAAATAACAGCAAAAATCTCCGCAAATGGTCCGCGGTCGGCATCGCTGCCGCCGTGATCGCTCTCGGCACGCTGGCTTCCGTCATTCCGGCTCAGGCGGCCGCCACGGCAAAGACCGCAACGACAACCACGGCCAAGACCGCCGCGCAAGCCGCAGCGACAAACGATACCGGGCGAATCAAGGATATTTTGGCGCTGGCTAAACAAGGCAAGGTGCAGGGCAGCGACTTCGTATCCGGCAAAACGAACATCAAAGCGGTTCATAAACTTTGGGGCGCTTCGGAAAGCTTGGGCAACGGATACGAACGGTATGATTTCAGCATGGGCCGCGGCGCGTACGATTTCGGGGTCAGCAGCAAGACCGGCATCGTTTACGATCTTCGTTTTTATTTTCCGCCGACCGACCCGTCGAGAGGTCTCAGCCAATTCACGTTCAATGCCGTCATCGCCGCGCTCGGCATGCCGGAAACCGTCACATTCAACGGTAACGACAAGATCTACACGTATACGGCCGGCAGTCATCAACTGAAATTCGTCGGCTCGAAGACGGCTCCGACAGGCAAATCGTCGTCTATCGCCCGCATCAACGTCTATACGCCGAAAGCCAACGTTTAACCGCGGATCCCTGGAGCATTCGAGAAATCCATCCGTTTAACTAGAAAAGGCAGTGGGGCGCAATTACGAGCTCGTCTTGGAATGACTGACCAAGGGAAAACTGCCTACCGCGCGTGTCACGATCCCCGTTGCCTTGGTGGAGCGAAGCTCTACCCTTCCATTGAACCGATAACCGCATCGTTTCGAACGTCACGCCGCCGCCGGTCTTCGCGGACCGGATGGCCGGGAGGGAAGATGATGCAGCATGCATAATTTTATAATGAAGACACTGACTAACCTGGACGCGGGTTAGTTTTTTTAAAGCTTCAGTGGTTCCCCATCCAGAAGATGAGAATTGGCGAATGAGTTCGAATGTCCTATTATTTAACTAACCAGTTAGTTGTATGACTGGAATTCATATGGGAGGCGGATTTATCATTATGCAAAGAACCTGGTTGATTACCGGCGTATCGAGCGGCTTCGGCCGTCATATGACTGAACAGCTTTTGAAACGCGGAGACCGTGTGGCAGGCACCGTCCGTCGTCTGGAAGTCATGGACGATCTCAAGGCAGCCTACGGAGACCGGTTATGGCTTGCCAAACTCGACGTGACCGACACTTCGGCCATTCGCGAGGTCGTCAATGAAGCTTTTCGGTGGGCGGCCAGGCGGCTTTCCCGGGCTGTTCTCTGTACCATGCGAGCAAATGGGGAATCGAAGGCTTCGCCGAATCCTTGATGTATGAGGTAGCCCCATTCAACATCGGGGTTACGATCGTCGAGCCCGGGGGCGCCCGCACCAATTTCCGTTATCAGAGCTCGAAGCTTGCGCCGAAAATCGATGCGTACGAAGCTTCTCCGGCCATTCATGCGCGCCGCATGCTTGAGGAAGCGAAGGCTCCTTCGCTCGGAGATCCTGCCAAAATGGCCGAAATCATCATCAACAGCGCGGATCTCAATCCTGCTCCGAAACGGCTGGTGCTCGGCAGCGACTCCTACAACGCGATCCGCAAAGCGCTTACGGAACGGCTTGCCGAATTGGAGACGCAGCGGGAGCTTGCATATTCGACAGATATCGAAGAATAATACAGGACACGAGCTGTCCTCCAAAGCACATCCCGACGTGAATCGCAGCCGATCTCGTCGGGATTTTTCTTATCTGCGCATGCGGGCAGGCGGATTTTGCACCGCGACAGCGGCTGCGGTATTCTGTTAGAATGGAAGCGATCATTTGCAGCGGAGGTAACGGACGTGGACTACATCGTACTAGACATTGAATTCAACGGGCGAAAATTCGCCAGCGACCTGCCGATGGAGGTCATCGAGATCGGCGCGGTCCGGCTGGACGCCGAGCTCCGGCAGACCGGCCAATTCACGGCGCTGGTGAAGCCGGTTTATTTCGCCAAGCTGAACGACTTCATTCAGAAGAAAACCGGCATTCCGCAGGAGGGCATCGACGCCGCGGAGGGTTTCCCGGCCGTCGTCAACGATTTCTTGGCCTGGCTCGGGCCGAGCGAGCGGTTTCTGATCATTACATGGGGCGGCGAGGACATGAAACGGATCGTCTTCGATACGCGGATGCACGGCTTGGACGACGCGTATTGGCGCGCGGTCAACTATTTCGACCTGCTCAAGGGCTACATTCGGCATAAGGGCGTCACCAACGACGTCAGCGTGGAAAACGCGCTGGCCGATCTAGGCATTAGCGGCGACGACAACCAAGCGCACCGCGCGCTCGACGACGCCCGCATGACCGCGGAAATTTTCCGGGCGGTGTTCCCGCATCTCGACTTCTCGCGGATTCAACAATACGTGGACGTCTATTCCAACGCCAAGGAGCGCAAGCTGGTAAAGAACGCGATCCGCATTCTGGCGGCGCAGAAGCTCGCGGCGACGTGGCCGCTCGTCGTCGAGCACGTGCTGAAGGGAAAGGTGGATATCGAAGACGCGCGCAAAATGGCGGAGCTCGAGGCCGTGTTCGACGCCGAGCTCGCCAAGCCGAAGCGCAAGCCCCGTCCGGCCGGGGCCACGGCGCCGGCCGCGGCGTCCGCATCGGACGCGGCGGAAGCGCCGGCGCCGCGGGCGGACGAAGACGGCGCCGAAGACTGAGCCGATCGCCGCGGCCGGCTGCCGGATGAGCGTCCGCCGCTATGCGGACGCTCCCGATCGCGCGCAGCCCGGCACAAGCCGGGCTCACGAATATCCGTGGGGTGACCGAACCGCCGTTACGACGGCATTCAGTCATCCGACGGCTATTTGCCGTTCGTCTCCGCGAACAGCTTCTTAAATTGCCGCGTGCCGAAGTGCCCGATCGGCGCACCGCCGCCCGGCAGAACAACAAAAAAGCAGCGGAACATCCGCGATCGGATATCCCGCTGCCATCCATGCAGGCCGCTTACCGGGATTATTTCAGCGCTTCAAGCTCGCTCTCCGTCACCCATTCATGATCGGTCACGCGGGCTCCGCCCGTCGTCGGATCGTAATCGACCGTATAGACCGTCGTCTGCTCGGCGGAATCGATCCTGGCCTTGGCGCCTTTCATGCCCTTCATATGATCGGCTTCCAGCACGACTTCGTCCCCGGGCTCGTACGGCTTGTCCCCGGCGTCCTTGATCTCCTCCTGGACGACCCACTTATGGCCGGTTACTGGCGCGCCGCCCGTCGCCGGCGTATACGAGACGGCGTACGCCGTCGTCTCGTAGGCGCCGGCGATCGTGGCCTCCGCTCCCTTCATGCCGGGCATATGATCGGCGAGCAGCGTCGCCTTGTCCCCGGCCTTGAAGGCCGGATGGCCCGCCGGCTTCAAGCCTGCCGGAACCTCGCCCGAGCCTTCATGATTCATGGCTCCCATTTCCGCGTCGGACATGCTTTCGTGCGCGTTAGTCGATGTCCTGCCGGCCTGATCGTTCCCGCAGGCGCTCAATGCCAGCGTAAGCGCGGCGGCGACGGACAGCAGCAGTGCTTTCTTCTTCATCGGTTGCAGCTCCCTTGGTTATTGAGTGAAAATTAACGTTCCCATCCAGCCATCCAGCTCATCCGGCCCATCAGGCGGCCGATGCCGGCCGAAACCGTCTCGCGCATCGATACGCAGCGCATTCGCTCACGGCTTCGCCCGCTGCAGGCGCAGCGCGTTCAGCACGACCGACACCGAGCTGAGCGCCATCGCCGCGCCCGCGACCCATGGGGCCAGCAGCCCGACCGCGGCGATCGGAATGCCGAGCGTATTGTAGCCGAGCGCCCAGAACAGATTTTGCCGAATGTTGGCCATCGTCATGCGGCTCATCGCGATCGCGTCCGCGATGCTCGTCAGCTCGCCGCGCATTAAGGTCACGTCCGCGTCTTCGATGGCGATGTCCGCACCCGTGCCGATGGCGATCCCCACGTCCGCGGTCGCGAGCGCCGGGGCGTCGTTGACGCCGTCGCCCGCCATGGCGACCTTCCTGCCCTGCGCCTGCAGCCGCTTGACCGCTTCGGCCTTGCCCTCCGGCAGCACTTCGGCGAGCACCTCTTCGATCCCGGCCTGCCGCGCGATCGCTTCCGCCGTCCGCCGGTTATCGCCGGTCATCATGATGACTTCGAGCCCCATGGCCTTCAGCCGCGCGACCGCCGCGACCGACGAATCCTTGATCGTGTCGGCGACGGCAACGAGGCCGACGTACTCGCCGCCGATTGCGATGAGCATCGCCGTCTTGCCTTCCGACTCGCAGCGTTCCATGCCCGCTGCGGCCCGCGCATAGCCTATCCCTTCGCGATCGAGCAGCTTCCGGGTGCCGACGAGCACCGTCTTGCCTTCGACGACGGCGCGGACGCCGTATCCCGGGATGGCCTCGAATCGCTCCGCCGCGGGCAGCGCGACGCCCCTCGCTTCGATGCCCGCCACGATCGCCTCCGCAAGCGGATGCTCCGACGAGCGCTCGGCCGCGCCGACATATCGGAGCGCCTCGGCTTCCGCCATGCCTTCGATCAGGACGTCGGTCAGCTCCGGCTTTCCTTTCGTCACCGTGCCCGTTTTATCGAGCACGACGACCTGCACCCCCTGCATCGCTTCCAAATGCTCGCCGCCCTTGAACAGGATGCCGAGCTCGGCCGCCCGTCCCGAACCGGCCAAGATGGACGTCGGCGTGGCGAGGCCGAGGGCGCACGGGCAGGCGATGACCAGCACCGCGATCGCCTTCTCCAGCCCCGATGCAAAATCGCCCGGTGCGATCAGGAACTCCCAGATCAAGAAGGTCAGTACCGCAATCCCGACGACGATGGGAACGAAGATGCCGGAGATCGCGTCCGCGACGCGCTGGATCGGCGCCTTCGAGCCTTGCGCGTCTTCGACCGCCTTGATGATGCGGGCAAGCGCCGTATCTTTTCCGACTTTCAACGCCTTCATCCTTAGCGCACCGTACCGGTTCACCGTCGCCCCGAACAAGCCGGCGCCCGGCTCCTTCTCCACGGGCAGGCTTTCGCCGGTCAGCATTGATTCGTCTACCGCCGACCGGCCCTCAAGCACGACGCCGTCGACCGGGATTTTCTCGCCCGGCTTGACGAGCACGACGTCGCCGGCGACGACGTCCTCCACGGGAATAGCCATTTCCCGGCCGTCCCGGACGACGAGCGCGGTCTTGGCCTGCAGCCCCATCAGCTTCTTGATCGCTTCGGACGTCCGGCCCTTGGCGAGCGTCTCGAACCACTTGCCCAGCAGGATGAGCGTGATCAGAATGGCGCACGTCTCGAAATACAGCTCCGGCGCATGCATGGCATGCGGCGATGCAGCCCATGCCAGCGTGAGATACAGGCTATAGAAGTACGCGGCGGACGTGCCGAGCGCAACGAGCACGTCCATGTTGGCGCTCCGATTGCGAAGCGCCTTGTACGCCCCGACATAGAACGGCGCCCCGATCGCGAGCTGCACGGGCGTCGCCAGCCCCAGCTGCACCCACGGATTCATGAGAAACGCGGGCAAGTAGATCCACGACGCGAAGGAGAAGTGGCTCACCATGGCCCACAGCAACGGCAGCGACAGCACCGCCGATGCGACGAGCAGCGCCTGCTTGCGCCGAAGCTCGCGACGTTTGCGATCTTCGCCGGACCCGGCTTCTTCTTTGCGGATGGCGCGGTAGCCGAGCTGCTCCACTTTGCGAATCATGTCCGGCACCGTTACCTCCGCCCCGTTATACGTCACGTGCGCCGTTTCCAGCGCGAGGTTGACCGCGGCCGAAGAGACCCCCGGCAGCTTGTTCAGCCCTTTCTCGATCCGGTTCGCGCAAGCCGCGCATGTCATGCCCTCCAGCCGGAAATCGATTTCTTCCTTAATCGTGCCATACCCGAGGCTCGCGATGCGCCGCTCCAGCTCGGCGACGCCGACCTTGGACGGGTCGTACGTCACCGATGCTTGTTCCAACGCGAAATTCACGTTCGCGCGGTCCACGCCCTCGAGCTTGCCGAGGCCTTTCTCGATTCGGTTCGCGCAAGCCGCGCACGTCATGCCCGCGATCTGCAGCGTGGTCTGCCTCTGTTCGATCGGCTGTTCTTCCATGTTCCATCACCTCGTAAGTACGACTTTACCCTGCCCGAGTTATGCTTGTGCAGCGTCTGCGGCATCTGCTTCCGCTGCTTAGTTGCGGCTGAAGATCCCGCATACCCTCAGGGGGTATATTTTCGAGCAAAAAAAGAGGCGCCATAGCGCGGGAAGGAGCCGCTTGGCAGCTCCGTTATTTCGCGACGTCGTAACCTTGGTCTTCGATCGCTTCCTTAATCGCGTCCAGCGATACTTTGGCTTCGTCGTACTCGACGGCGACGGAACCGGCAGCCAAATCGACTTTCCCGGCGGCGCCGGCCTTCACGACCGCGCCTTCAACGGCTTTCACGCAATGATTGCAGGACATGCCTTCGACTTTCAACGTAACGGATTGCATGGATAATCGCCCCTCTGCTTATTTGATTAATTTATTCATCGTGCTCATGAGTTCCTTGACGACGTCGTGATCGCCTTCCTGAATGCGTTCGATGACGCAGCTGTTCAAATGATGCTCCAGCAGCAGCTTCCCGACGCCGTTCAAGGCCGACTGGACCGCCGCGATCTGGTTCAGCACGTCGTCGCAATACGTATCCCGCTCGATCATGCCCTTCAGTCCGCGAATTTGGCCTTCAATGCGATTCAGGCGCGAGGTCAGGTTGCCCTTCGCCTTCTCGGAATGATGGCTCTTGCGCTCCGCGCCGTCCGTATGGCAGTGCTCCCCATGGTCGATATGCTCGATAGGGGCGATAGGATCAACTTGTTCCATCGTCCGAAGCCTCCTTCGCTCTTATCATACAATACCCCCCTAGAGTATTTCAAGAGGGCACTCGAAATTTATTTCGCGCGCGGACAGCGGGCCCGGCTTCCCGCGTTGAAGCCGAGCCCTCGCGTCCACAAACGCGCGGGTTCCGAAGAACGCCGCGAGCCGCCGCTCCAGCCCCTTCCCGGCAGCCGCGCGAACCATTCGGCCGAGCCGGCTGATCTCGGGCAAATCAACCATAGATTACAGCATATTCGCCGAGGATGCCAGCTCGCGCGCGACGCGCTCCCATATCATATCGGTCATCATGCGCAGATTAGAGCCCCGCTCAGGATGCACGAACGGTGCTTCCTTACGAAAATAATACTGGTGGCCGCCGATCGTCGCGATCGGCACGATATGCATCGGCGCATACTTGCGGCGGTTCCAATACGGCAAGCCGTATCGGCTGCGGCTGAAGCCGCCCCAGCTGCCGATGCGGGTAATGAAGTCAGCGCATTCGCCCTTCTCGTTGACCGCCACCACGTAATGCACTTTGCCGGCATGCTCCTGCCGGATCCGCAGCCGTGGCGAGCCGACCTGCACGACGCGCCAGTCCGGGATCGTGCCGTCCCGGCTGAGGAGCACCGCCGTCTGGTAAGCGGCGATTCCGCCTCCGCTGTGCCCGATGAACAGGACGGGGCGCCCGGCCGACAGCTGGCGCACCTGATCCGCCACCGCCTTGGCGCCGATCTGCACCGTCCGGCCGAGCCGCGACAGATCGCAGCGGACCTTCAGCAGCTGGCGATAAAAGTTGTGCGTGTGGTCGCCGTACGGAAACAGCTCGCGGATGCGCGAGCTTCTCCCGGATTCCGCGTAACGCCGCTGCAGCTCCTTCACGCATTCCGCGAAGATCGTCCGCGACGAACCGACGCCGGCCATGAAATAAATATCCCATTCGAAAATCGCTTCGGCCTGCATGCCTATCACCGCCCCATTGGATCGCCGAATGCTGGCCGGTTCGGCGTTTCATGCCTCTAGTATGCGGCGATGTATACGGTCACATACACGGTCGCAAACGGTTACTACATCGTATTCCGCGCGCTCGTTCTCCGTTTCCGTGTTTTCGTGCAGGCCGAGGATGGCTGCGGCCCCGCTTCGATCTCGTATACCCCCCGGTCGTATGACTCGGCCTTCGAAGCGCTTCGTCAGGAACGACATTCGCGCAGCCTCCTCTATGGCTCCGTGCGACTGCCGCCCGCGGGAAGTTTTGATCCGACTTAGATCCGGCATAGGTCCGCGTCAGATCTGCCTCAGGTCCAACTCTGGTCAGATCTGCCTTAGCTCCGCCTCAGCTCCCGTTCAGTTCCCGCTTCTTCGCGATCTGCTCTGCGAGCTCCGCGTCCAGCTTGGCGTAATGGGCGTCCGTCGGCTTCAGCTTGCCGATCTCCCCCAGCAGATACGAGATGCGCGTCGTGACGAGCAGCAGCTCTTCCTCCCGCCGCTGGTTCTCCGCCTGCTTGGCCGCCCGCTGAGCGGCCTTATCCCGGCCTGCCCCGCGTTGGCCGCCGGCTTGCGGACGATCGTCCGCGTCCCTGCCGGCCGTACGGTCCGCGTACGCCCGATACCCGCTCTCCCATCGCCGAACCGCGCCGTCCTCGATGACCAGCAGCTTGTCGCACAGCTTCTCGATCAAGTACCGGTCGTGGGAAACGATGATCAGCGTTCCCGCATAGGTGCCGAGCGTATCCTCGAGCTGCTCGCGGCTCGCCAGGTCCAGATGGTTCGTCGGCTCGTCGAGCACAAGCACGTCATGCTCCTGCAGAATCAGCCGTGCCAGCTTGATCCGCGTCCGCTCGCCCAGGCTCAGCTGATGCATCGGCTTGGTCAGCATCGCCTCGCCCAAGCCCATGTTCGCGAGCAGCGTTCTCGCTCTCCCGATGTCGCTGCGGAGCGCGAACGCGTCCCCGAGCAGTTCGAGCACCGTCCGGCTGCCGTCCAAGTCGTTCACGTCCTGCGTCAAGCAGGCGATCCGGGCCGTGGGGCTGACCCACAGACGGCCTTCGTCGACGGCCGCACGGCCGTGCAGCATGTCGATCAGCGTCGTCTTGCCCGCGCCGTTCGGCCCGATCAGGCCGAGCTTCTCGCCGCGCTGGACGTAGAACGAGCTATCCGCGAACAGCCGCCGCTCGCCGAACCGCTTCCCGATGCGGTCGGCTTCGATGATCCGGCGGCCGCGCTTCGCGGGATCGTCCCAGCCGAAGGCGACCGTCGCTTCCTCCTTCGGTTTCTTGACGCCGTCGTGCTCGATCCTCTCCAGCCGATGCAGCCGCGACTTGATCTGCTGGTCCATGCGCTTCGCCTTGCTCCGGTAAAATTCTTTCATGCCGCCCCGCGTCGCGGCCGTCTTGATGGAATCGCGGTGCGCTTTGTCGGACCAGGTCTTCAGCCGCGCGATCTCCGCTTCGATCTTGCGCTCGTACTTCCGCTGCTCCTCGTAACGGTGCAGCTGGCTCGCCGCGCGGCGCTCCTTCTCCTCCCGGTAGAACGTATAATTGCCCGGATAATCGGCGGATTCGCCGTCCTGCAGCTCGATGATCCGGTCGACCGTCGCGTCGAGGAAATACCGGTCGTGCGAGATGACGAGCGTCGTGCCTTCGAAGGTCCGCAGCTCGCCGATCAGCCAATCGACGCCGTGAAAATCCAAATGGTTCGTCGGCTCGTCGAGCAGCAGGATATCCGGCTTCGCCGCCCACACTCGCGCGAGCGCGAGCTTCGTCTTCTCGCCGCCGCTCAAGCCTTCGAGCCGGCCGGCGTCCCAGTCCTTCACGTTCTTCAAGCCGAGGCGGCTCGATACTTCCAGGAACCGCCGGCTCTCGGGTGTTTCTTCGCTGTCGTCCGCATGATCCCCGAACGCATGAACCGTAAACGAGGTCGACTGGCGCAAATACCCGATGCGCAGGCCGGCCGCATGATAGGTCAGCTTGCCGCCGTCCGGCTGCAGGGCGCCGAAGATCAGGTTCGCGAGCGTCGTCTTGCCGGCGCCGTTGTTCCCGACGAGGCCGATCCGTTCCCCTCTCGCGATATCCGCGTTCACGCGAGTCAGGACGGCCTTATCGCCGAAATGCTTCTGTACCTCGCGTATCGTCATCAATGTCATTATGCATCACCACTCCGTTTCGATTGTTCGAATTGCTGGCGGGGGCGATGATGTTCGAAGATGCGGCAGAGGGGATGTGCGGCGCAAAAAAAGCCGCGGGGCACATGCCCGCGGCTGCTGACGTCGAAATCGGATACGTCGCAATAAGAATGACCGTACGAGAACGCCCGGCCAAGCAGTGGCTCGGCACGCAGCGTCCGCTACACAGCGAGACGCCAAAAAAGCGTTCTTTCCGCAGGAGTCATCCCGATTAGACACACGTAACCCATTCCGCTTCGCACGGGGCAAAGCCTCTCTGACCGTTCTATTCGAAAATCATGAACGACAGGGAATTAAGTCCACATGATGTCTGCCTGGATACCTCCGATACGGTTGAATTACTGCTATTATAGCACGATACGGCTTCGAAATTGCAAGTCCCGCGAGCAAAAAACCCGCGTTCGCCCGCGCCGAAAGAAAAAAATCCCCATCCGCCGAAGCGGAAAGGGATGTCGGACGGAGGCCCGGTCAGTGCTGTTCGTAAGGGCCGCTTAGCGCTTATTCGACCGCCAATCCATGCTGCTGTTGTTGAGCAAATATTCGAAATCGTTCTCAAGCCGCTTCTGTTCCGCCTTGCGGGCTTCCTCCTGCTGAATGCGCAGGTCTTCCCGCCGCTTCTCTTCCGCCGACTTGAGGTCCTGCGCCGTTGCCTTCAGCTTGTCGAGCACGTCGGGCCGGAGCAGGTCCTTCAGCGTCGCCGCCTTCTCTTCCTTCGCCTGCGCGTTCGATTGCGCGGAAGCCGGGCGGTATTTATCTTTCTTGGCCATGCGATCACCTCGATTATTTGCCACCATTATAGCAGGCGCAGCGGATCCCTGCCAAGCGGCAAGGGCCGTCAGCCGGCCAAATCGGTCCGTTCCTCAAACTTCTTCGCCTTCCAGACGGCGGCCGATACGAGCCAGGCCAGCGCGAACAGGCCGACGAGAACGTAACCGAGATCGCCCAGCTCGATGCCGTTCACCCAGGCCGCGAAAGGCCCATGCAGCCGCAGCCGCTCCGACAGGATTTGCAGAATCTCCACGCCGCCGATCAGCAGCGCGGATACGACCGACACGGCCGTCACCGTGACGTTGTAATAGATTTTGCGCAGCGGCGTGTTGAACGCCCACTTGTACGCTTTCGCCATGAACATGCCGTCGGCCGTGTCAAGCAGGCTCATGCCCGCGGCGAAAAGCACTGGCAGCGCCATAATGCCGAGCACCGAAGCCGAGCTCTTCGCCGCGCCGGCGGAGATCGCCATCAAGCCGACCTCCGTCGCCGTGTCGAAGCCGAGGCCGAACAAGAAACCGAGCGGATACGCGTGCCAGCTGCGGCCGATCAGCCGGAACAGCGGCCGGAACAACCGGGCGAACAGGCCGCGCGACTCCAGCAGCCGCTCGAGCTCCTCGCCGCTCTGGCCGCCGGCGCGCATGCGGCGGAAGATTCCGTACAGGTTGAGCAGGATGAAGAAGTTCAGCACGCCGATAAGAATAAGGAAGACGCCCGAGACCGAAGTGCCGATAAGGCCGCCGGCATCCTGCAGCGCGGGCAGGTTCGTTTGAATCCATTTGACCGAGCACGCGACGGCGAGCACCATCAGGAACACGACCGACGAATGACCGAGCGAGAAATAAAAGCCGACGCCGAGCGGGCTGCGCCGCTCCTGCATAAGCTTGCGCACCGTATTGTCGATAGCGGCGATATGATCCGCATCGAAGGCGTGGCGCATGCCGAGCGTGTACGCCAGCAAGCCGAGGCTCCACAACGCGGCGCCGCCCCGCGCGGCGTACGCAAGGGCGGCGATGCCGATTACGTGCAGCGCCAGGACGACGGCGACGTACCCGAACCATGATTTGCGGCTTGTCCAGAGCTGCTTGAACATGATAGACCTCCTCGTACATGTCACTTAAACTGACATTGACTAGAGTCCATTATATAAGCACCGCCCGGAAAAAGCTATGCCGACCCGCATCGCCAACGACTAGACCGTCCGCAAGGAACGTTCTTGTCCGCCCGCGGCTTCATGCCCGATCGTCCGCGATCGCCCCGCCTAGCAGCTGCCGGCGGGTCCACTCATTCCCGACCGCAGGGTCCTCGTCGGCGCGCAGCTGCTCGTATAGCCGCTTGCGCAGCTCCGCAGCGCGTCCGCGGTGCGCTTCCTCGCCGATCAGGTTGACGAGCTCCGCCCCGTCGCGCTCCAGATCGTACAATTCGTCCACGTCGGTCAGGTTCCAGATGTATTTCCATGACGGCGTCCGGATCATGCGCTGCGTATACAGGCCGAACTGCTGCCCGTTGTACGAGGCGACGACCGCGTCGCGCCACCCGTCGGGCGGCGAGCCGTCCGGCGATGCCAGCAGCGGCGCGAGCGACCTTCCGTGGAACGGACGGTCCGGCGCCGCCTCGACGCCCGCGAGCTCGAGCACCGTCGGCGCCAGATCGAGCAGGTTGTAGACGAATGCGCCGCTCCGCGTCCCCGGCTGCTCCCCTCCGGGAAGGCGGATCATGAACGGGACGCGGACGACGTCGTCGTACAGGATGTAATGCTTGTCGATCATCCGGTGCGAGCCGCACATGTCGCCGTGATCGGCGGTGAAGATCACGACCGTATCGTTCGCGGCGCCGGACCGCTCCAGCGCGTCCAGCACCCGGCCGACCGCGTCGTCGAGCTGGCTGATGATCCCGTAATACCGGGCGACGATCGGCGCCCAGTCCGGCCAGTCGTAATCCTGCAAGCCCCAGCTGTATGTCTGCTGCCGCTGGATGTACGGCTTGCCGGCGAACGTCTCGCGGAAGCCGTCCCATTCCGGCACGTCCGCCGGATCGTACATGTCCGCGAAGCGGCCCGACGGCCGGCACGGCAGATGCGGCTCGGAGAAATGCAGCGCCAGATGCCAAGGCCTGCCTTCCTCGCCGAGCCGCTCCATCGTTTCGATCGCCCGTGCCGCGAACCAATGCGTCCCGGCGTCTTCGACCGGCACGGGGTTCGTCTCGCCGAAGAACCCGTTCGCGTACGTCGCGTCCGGGTAATTGCGCTTGCGGAAGGCGGCGTACTCGTGCTCGCCGACATACGATTCGTAGCCGAACGCGGTCGGATCGCGGTCGGGGTTGACGCCCCATTTGCCGAGGAACGCGGTCGCGTACCCGGCCTCCCGGAGCTCCTTCGTCCACGTGAACTGCTCCGGCTGGAGGCAGCCGACCGGCAGGAACGCGCCGGAATTCCACAAGGCGCCGAATGTCTCCGCCCGCCTGCCGTGCAGCATCGACTGCCTTGCCGGTCCGCAGACCGGAATATGGGAATAGGCCTGCGCGAACAGGACGCTCTGTTCGGCAAGCCGGTCGAGATTGGGCGTGCGGACGGGATAGCGGCCGCTGCTGCCGAGGCAATCGTAGCGCAGCTGGTCGGCCGTGATCAGCAATAGGTTCGGCTTGCGGTCGTTCACGCGAAGCAGCTCCTTTCTCTTCAGCCCGTCGAGCGGTAATGGCTCGGCGAGCAGCCGACGTGGCGCGCGAACAGCCGGTTGAAGAACGACTGGTCCTCGTAACCGACCATCGTCGCCACGACGATGACCTTCTCGTCCGTCTCGAGCAGAAGATGCTTCGCCCGCTCGATCCGGATCTCGTGCAGCACCTCGAAGACGCTGCGGTCGTATTCCTCGCGCATGAGCCGGTTCAGCTGCCGGATGCTCGCGTTGAACAGCGAAGCCAGCGACTGAAGCGTAATCTTCTTCTCGTAATTGCGCTCCAGGTAGCCGTGGATCCGCTTGGCCGTCATCTCCCGCTCCAGCTGGCGGGGCGACGGATGCGCGCGCTGCTGCTGCAGCAGCGAGTAAGACCGGGAGAGCAGCACGAGCAGCTCGATCAGCCGCAGCCGGATGATCGTCTTGTGCCCGGACGGGCGGCCGTTCATCTCGCGGATCATGCCCTCGAGCAGCGCCAGCACGTGCGACGCTTCCTGGCCGTTCAGGTTCACGCGGTGGTTGAAGCGCACGTCGTGCGTGAGGAACGGATGCACGTAGAAATAGTCCATCGAATTGGTGATTTCAAGCTCGGTCAGGAGCGCGTCCGGAATAAAGGACGGCATGAACAGGCAGTTGATGATTTCCATCTGCTCCCCGGGCTCGACCGCGTACGCGTGCGTCTCCCCCGGGTTGATGATGAACACGTCCCCGGTCTGGATGTCGTACCTCGATCCTTGGAATAAATGCTGGCCGTTGCCGCGCACGACGAATACCAGCTCGACGAATTCGTGGCCGTGCTCGTCGATGCTGCCTTGGACCGTGCGCGTGATCCAGAACGGAAACTCCGACTTCATGTAGTGGTTGCTGCTCAGGATCGCTTCTCTCATGCATGACCCACCCTTACGTCAGTCTGTCCTGTACGGTTTACAGATGCTGCTTCTCGGCTGCCGCGCGGTCGAACAGCGCGCGGTCCGGGTTGCGCCGCCATGCCTCCCACGTCATGCCGGCGCCGTTCAAGATCTGCTCGATGCGCCGCCGGAACGGCAGTCCCCGGCGCGCGAGCTGCTCCTTCATGGGATCCGGACGTCCGGCGAGCTTCTCCGCGACGAACGCGTTCAATTGACTCTCCAGGGCATCCGCAACGTCTGTCCGCGCGTCCGCCAGGTTCACCGTCTCGAGCGGATCCTCCAGCAGGTCGTACAGCTCGCGCGGCGGCCGGCGGAACGGCCCCGCGTCATACGTCGCGATGAACTTGTAACGGTCGTTGCGGATGCCGCGGGCCGCCTGCCAGGCGCATTCGCTGAGATAGATCGTCTCGCGCGTGCCCGCCTCGCTGCCCTCGATGGCCGGCCACAGGCTGCGCCCGTCGAGGCCTTCGGGCACGGCGAGACGCGCCGCGTCGATGCCCGCCGGCGACTCCCGGCGGACCGCCTCCAGCAGGGTCGGCAGCAGGTCCGCTTGCTGCACGAGGCCCGGCACGCGGCGGCCCGGCGCGATCCGCCCCGGCCAGCGCATAATAACCGGCACATGGACCGTCGGCTCGTAGAGGCCGCAGTGGTCCCAATAGATGTCATGCTCCGTCAAGCTTTCGCCGTGATCGCCAAACAGCACGAGGAGCGTGTCGTCCCGTATGCCTAGCTTCGCCAACCGGTCGTCGAGTTCCTTCAAGCGATCGTCCAAATACCGGATTTCGGCGTCGTACAGCGCGTCGTAGTACGCGGTATCCGTGACGCTGCCGACTAGGTCGTAATGGTGGTGCTTGAAGAACGGATACGCCGTATGGTTGTACGCCGGCTCCATGCTCTTGTTCGCCGGATCGAATGGATCCCGCCCGGCCTCGTAAAATTCCGGCACGTACGAAGCTGGCGGCAAGTACGGCGTGTGCGCGTCCCAATAGTGCAGGAATAGGAAGAACGATTCGTCCTTGTGCTGCTCCAGCCAAGGCATCGCCAGCTCGTTGACCTTCATCCCGTCGATCCAGCGGTTGCCGCCGACCGAATTGATGTAATGGTTGTAGCCTCGGGCGAACCATTCCTTGAGCTGGTACAGGTTGTCGACCGCCCCGGTCGTGAAGCCGGCGGCCCGCAGCAGGTTCGGCAGCCACTCCACCGACTTCGGCAGGTGGGTCAGGTCGGAGCCGTGCGAGACGACGCCGGTCGTCAGGCCGATCTTGCCCGTGAACACGCCCGTGTGCGCCACCTCCGTCGGAATGTCCGCCGCGTACGCCCGTTCGAACAGGACGCCTTCCCGCGCGATCGCATCCAGGTGCGGACTGGTCCGCTTGCCGTAGCCGTAGCCGCCCAGCCGAGACGCCCGCAGCGTATCGAGGGAGACGAGGATGATCTTCATCCTAGATCACTTCCTTCCCGGCCGGAGGCTGGAAACGGTGCTGCTTCCGGTCCAGGTACGCCAGCACGGTGCGGACGTTCTCCTCGAGCGGCACGGTCGCCGTGTGCAGCGTCAGCTGCGGGTCCTTCGGCGCCTCGTACGGATCGGAGATGCCCGTGAAGCGTCCGATCTCGCCGGCGCGGGCTTTGGCGTACAGCCCTTTCACGTCCCGCTGCTCGCAGACGTGCAGCGGGCAGTCGACGTAGATCTCGACGAAGCCCGGGATGCGTTCTCTCGCATACTCCCGCATGGCCCGGTACGGGCTGATGGCCGATACCAGGACGTCGACGCCGTTGCGCGCCAGCAGGTTCGCGACATAGGCGATGCGCGTCACGTTCTCGAACCGGTCCTCCATGCTGAAGCCGAGCCCTTTACAGATTCCGGCCCGCAGCTCATCGCCGTCCAGCAGCTCGACCTGCCGCCCGCGCTCGCGCAATTGCCGTTCGACGGCGGCCGCCGTCGTCGTCTTGCCGGCGCCCGACAAGCCGGTGAACCATAATACCGCGCCCTGACTGTTGTTCATGTGTGAACTCTCTCCTTCTCCTGCAGCATCCCTACGAAGGGACTGTAACGGGAGCGCCGCCGAGCCGCTGCGATTGAATCGCGGCCTCGATGACCTCTTGCGCCGCAAGCGCGTCCGCGCCCGATGCCGTGATGTCCGCCGGCTTCACGCCGGCCTGAAGCTCTTCGATGAACCGGTTAATGCGATGCTCGAACGTGTCGTCGAACCCTTTCATGCCCCCGAACAGCGGATTGCGCACGACCGTCAGCTCGTCGCTGTCGTGGGGGTAGTATGTCATGCTTTCGTAGACGTTGTCGATGACGATCCGGCCTTGGTGGCCCGCCACTTCGCAATATTCGATCGGATGCCGCATCGACATGTCGTAGCTGCCGGTCAGATGGCCGACGGCGCCCGAGGCGAATTCCATGTTGACGGACACCGTCGACCACGACTTGCGTCCCGGCGCCTTCGTCATGAAGGCCTGCACCCGCTTGATGTCCCCCGCGAAATACCGCATGACGTCGATGGAATGCGGATGCAGCGCGCGCATGTGCAGCCACTCCGTGTCCTCCTGCGGATTTTGGATGGTCAGCCGCATATTGAGGAACAGCAGGGAGCCGAGCTTGCCGGCGTCCAAGAGCGCCTTCGCCTTGTACGCCGCCGGCGTGAACCGGTGATTCAGGTTGCAGGCGAGCGGGAGGTTCCGCTCCCGGGCAAACGCGACCATCCGGCGCGCTTCCTCGATATCGTTGGATATCGGCTTCTCCACGAACACGGCCTTGCCCGCCTCCAGAGCGGTCATCGCCGGCTCGTAGTGATGGCTGCCCTTCTCGACGCCGGCCGTCGCGACGATCACGGCGTCGACTTGCTCCCGTGCCAGCAGCTCGCGCAAATCCGTGTACGCCGGCACGGCGTGGAGGCGGCCCGCCGCCTCCGCCCGCTCCGGCATCAGGTCGCACACCGCGGCCAGCGTCGTGCCGGGGTGATGCTCGTATGCCCGGCAGTGGATCTTGCCGATATGGTTGACGCCGACGACCGCGACCCTAATCATTGCCGACCGTCTCTTTCTCCTGCTCCTGCTCTTTCACCTTGTCCTTCGCCTGCAGCGAGCGGGCGCTCACGATGGAGCCGATGTAAAGCGAATTATACGCCTCTTCCGAGGACGTGAACTGCTTGTTCTGGCCGTGCCAGTTCGTGTTCGTATAGATCGGGTTCGTCCGGTTCACTTCATCCTCGCGCTTGGCAATGTAGTCCAGCATGCGGCCGCGCAGGAATTCCACGACCTCGGGCTCCTGCTCCGCCACGTTCACGTTCTCTTCCGGATCGCGGATCAGGTTATACAGTTCGACCGCCGGCTTGCCGTGAAAGTCCGGCTCGAGCGCGACGATGAGCTTCCATTCCGGCGTCCGCCAGCCGTGCTTGCGCATCCAGGTGCACTCCGTGATGTACAGCTCGGTCCGCTCCGCGGCGGAATCGGTCTCGCCGTTCATGAGCGGCACAAGGTTGCGGCCGTCGAGCGGTTCGCCGGCTTCCACACCGAGCAGGCTCAGTACGGTCGGCATGATGTCGGCGATGACGCTGACGCTCTCGACGCGCTTGCCGGCGGGCACGCGGCCCGGGAACTTGAAGATCAGCGGCACGACGAGCGTGCAGTCGTACAGGCCGTGGTGATCGAAGAAGCAGTCGTGCTCGTACAGTGTCTCGCCGTGGTCGGCCGTGATGACGACCAGCGTCTCGTCCTCGATGCCCATGTCGTGCAGCTTCGTGAACAGCGCCTGCATGCAGGCGTCCATATACGCCACGGCGCCGTCGTACTGCGCGGTCACGTATTCCTGGTCGGTGACGTCCTCGCCGATCCACGACTTCAGGAAGTCGCCGAACGGCTTGAAGCCGAACACCGGCTCCATCGAGCGGTTCGCCGGATCCTTCTCGTCCTTGCCGTAGAACATCCGGTCGAACGGCAGCGGCGGCAAGTACGGCGAATGCGGATCCATATGGCGCAGGAACAGGAAGAACGGCTTATCATCGGCCGCGAGGCGCTCCAGCTCCGGAATCGCGACGTCGTTCAGATTCTCGGCCTTCGGCGTGCGCCCGGTCGTCTCGTCCGGCACCCACGATTCATAGTTCAGATACGTCTGGAAACCGCGGGACGACGGGTTGCCGGTGAAGCCGACGCAGGTCGTATTGTAGCCGTTCTCCTCCAGCACCTCGGCAAGCGTCTTCACGTGGCCGCCGAGCGGGCCCTCGTGGCGCAGCGCCACGACATCCGTGCCGAAGACGTCGCGCCCCGTCAGCATGGAGGCGTAAGCCGGCGTCGTTGGAATGCTGGGGCTGAAATGCTGCTCGAACAGTGCTCCTTCGGACGCGAGCTTGTCGATGTACGGCGTCGTCAGCCTGCCGTAGCCGTACCCGCTCATATGGTCGCGGCGCAGGCTGTCGATGCCGAACAGGATCAGATTCGGTTGTTTGGCGGACATGGTCGTTCCTCCTTGGCGGCGCTTAGCGCGCGCCTAATTGTTTGAGGCAGGCGTTCAGGTAGCCGTAGGATTCGGCCGCGACGGCCGTCACTTCTTCGATCGCATGCTCCGGCGACGCGCCGATGACCTCCAGCACGACCGGTCCGTCGTAGCCGGCCCGCACCATCGCCGCGCAATAGCCGTACAGGTCGATGTCGCCCCGGCCGCACGCCTGCAGCTGAATCGGGCCCGGTCCTTGCTCGCGTCCCTTGCAATCGCGGATATGGATATGCTTCACGCGCCCGATGACGGCCGGCAGCGCTTCTTCGGCGTTCTCGCCGGAGCGGTGCACGTGGCTCGGGTCCATGTCGATGCCGAACGCCGGCGAGGCGATCCGCTCCATGGCCGCGAGCGTCGTCGGCGTGTTGTAGATCGCGTTGCCCACATGCGCTTTCACGCACAGCGTGACGCCGTGCGACGCGGCGATGTCGGACAGCCGCGCCAAGTTCGCGATGGACGCTTCGAGGTCCGCCTGGGCGCCGGATTTGCCGCCCGGCCCGACGTTGACGACCGGGATGCCGATCGCAGCCGCCGCCTGGAACGCCGGAATCAGACGTTCGTCGGCGAGGGACGCGACCTCCATGGACAGGAACTTCAGCCCGTGCTCGCGGACGATCGCCTGCAGCTCTTCCTTCTGTTCCTCCCAGCGGTTTAGGTCCAGATGCTCGCACATGCCCTGGATGGCGGAAATTTCGACGCCGTCGTAGCCGCAGGCCGCGATCAGGCGGGCCGCCTCGGCGAAATCGTAGTTCTTGAACAGCACGGAGTTGACGCCTAATGAAATCATGAAAGGATGACCTCCTATAATGGGAAAAGTTCGGAATGAACGAAGCTTAGCGCATGAACAGCGGATCGCCGTGAAGCGGCGGCAGCGGATGCGGACGTACGAGCTCGCCGCCCCGTTCGTACGATTCGATGACCGCGAACGTGTACTCCAGCACGGCCAGCGCGTCGCGGCCGTTGGCGCGCAGCTGGTCGCGCGGTACGCCCGACGACACATCCTCGAGGAACGCGCGCAGCCGGTTGTTGAAGGTGCGTTCGAAGTTCGTCGTCCCGAAGTCCGTCACGACCGGCTCCGGCTGCTTGCTGATCGCCGGAATGCCCTTCTCAGCACGCCAGTAGGACAACTTCTCGACGCAGTTCTCGATGCAGAACGTCCCCTTCGAGCCGGCCATCTCGAGGCTCCACCAGCCGCCGAGGCCGTACGCCGCGTCGCCGCGCTGGCTGAGCAGGTAGCCGACGCCGCCGTTCGCGAACTTCATGTGGATGCTGTTGATCGAGACCATGACGTCGCCGGCGCTGCGGCGGAAGCCCGGCCGGTCGGAGAACGTCTGGATGTGCGTGATATCGCCGCAGAAGTGGCGGATGACGCTGAACGGGTGCGTCAGGAACGCCTTCATGTGGAAGTACGGATGGCCCTTCACCTTCGGGCTGCCGGCAAGGCCGTAATTGTCCACTCCGCCGTTGAAGCCCATCTTGGCCATGCAGTACACGAGCTCGCCGATGTCGCCGTTGTCGACGTACTGTTTCGCCTTGGCGGCCGGCTCCGTGAAGTAATGGTTCAGGTTGCAGCCGATGTAGACCTTCTGCTTCTCGGCGAACGCGACGAGCTCGCGCGCTTCGCGGACGTCATGGCAGATCGGCTTCTCGATGAGCACGTGCTTGCCGTAGCCGACCGCCTCCATCGCGGGTTCGAAATGCCAGCTGCCATTGTCGATGCCGCCCGTCGTGATGTCGACGACTTCGATGTCCGGCTCGTGCTCGATCATGTCCTTCAGGCTGTAATACGCCTTGACCCCGTATTTCTCCGCGGCCGCGTCGGCGCGCTCCTTCACGACGTCGCACACAGCGACCAGGTCCGCCAGCTCTTCCTCTTGATAGCAGGCGGCATGCAAATTCCCGATTCCGTTCAATCCGACCAATCCGATTTTTACCGGCATTATCGTCACTCCCATGTTTGGAATTGGATGATGTTGGATGATAGTGGATGATGAAACAGGTCTGTTCAAGTCGAGCCACTGCCGAGTCGATTCCATCTTTACCCTTCGGTCTTTGCTTGCAGATCGGTCACGCGCTACACGTCGTAGACGGCCGCGTCTTCGAGCGCGACCCGACGGCCTTCCCGCGAAGAGACGTACGTCGCCAGCACCATGCGCAGCACCGTCCGGCCTTCCTCGGCCGTCGCGATCGGGCCGCGCTCGCCCCGGAGGAAGCCGGCGAGCGGCTCCGCAAGGCCGCGGATGCGCTCGTAATGGCCCGGCGGCGAAGCGATGTCGCTGTCCATCCAGGCGTTCGCCGCCGGATCGAACCGGCGGAGCCCCGCGGCGCCGTCCGGCCGCGGCGCGTTGGCGCTCGGCGCGTCGCCGTAGTTTTGCACGACGGTGCCGCGCTCGGCGACGATCTCCGTCGTGTTCTGCGCCGCATGGCACGTGAACGAGCAGCAGATCTCGGCGACGGGCCCGTCGGCGTAGCGAAAGATCGCGATGCCGTTGTCGTTCGGAATGCGCGGATTGTACAGCGAGGCGATCTCCGCCGTGACGCTCTCCGGCTCGCCGAGCAGCCACAGGATGAAATCGGCGGCATGCGACGCGTCGTCCGCCCAAATATCGCGGTTGCTCGCCGGATCGGCGTGCCACGTATCCGCGAAGCCCGCGTTCAAGCCCGCGTTCAGGCCGTGGCGGCGGCGAACCATGAATGCTTGGCCCAAGGTCCCGTCCTGCAGCCATTGTTTCATCTGGACGTTCTGCGGGTCGACCCGCATCTGCCAGGCGAGCGTGAATGGCACGCCGTTTCGCCGGACGGCGCCGACGACGCGGTCCGCTTCGGCCATCGTCAGCGCGATCGGCTTCTGCAGAACGATCGCTTTGCCGGCCGCGGCGGCGAGCTCGACGAGCGCTGCGTGCCGCGACGTCTCCGCGGCGATGACGACCGCGCGGACGTCTTCCCGGGCGAGCAGCGCCGGCGCGTCCTCGTGCGCCTCCAAACCGTAAGCGCCAGCCGCCGCGGCCAGCCGCGCCGCGTCGTGATCCCAGCCGGCGACGACGCGGACGCCCAGCGCTGGCTTCTTCGTCCATTCCTCGCAATAGGCGTTGACGTGACCGTGCGCGAAGCCCAGTATGCCGACGCCGATCGTCTCGTTCATAGGCAACCTCCATAACGTAAGTAGCGGGCGAAATGAAGCGTTCGTCGCGGCGAGCGGCCTCATCCGACCCTATAGAAAACGTTTTCTTTCCTCATCATAGCGGTCCCTCCGCGGCGTTTCATGGCGGATCGGGACAATGCGTTCTCCGATGCGGACCGTTTTTCCGGCTCCGCGGGTCTGGCTGAATGCGCGCTCCGCGCTTTGGGGCATTCTAAGTAATGGCCGGCAGCCGTCGCGCAGGCCGGCTACGTCCGAGGAGTCAGGAGGGAATGACATGGGCCGTCATCAAATTCCCGGGTTACCCGGCAAAATGAAAGGCATGCGGACTCGCGACCGTCAAGCGGAGAACGACGTCGCCGGATCCACGGACCGCAACCGCAACCAGAAAGGCCATGTGCCGAACAGCCCGTCCACCGGCTGACCCGAAGCATCCGTAGGCAACGCGAAAAAGCCGCCGTCCTCCCGCAAGGAGAGGACGGCGGCTTGCCTAAGCGGCTTCGTTCGGCGGCGCCGCGAAGACGGCGGACCGGCCGGCCGAATCCATAGCCGGCGCATGAGCGGATGCGTCACCTGCTGCCTACCGGAAATCCGGCGGCGTCCGGCGCGCGACGTTGGTCAATATTGCGGCCTCGATGACCGCCCTGCGTACATACGTTACGACTTTTTCGTTGAAGATGCTCGGAATGATATATTGATCGTTCAATTCGTCCGCCGTCACGACGGAGGCGATCGCCCGTGCCGCAGCCAGCTTCATCGGCTCGTTGATCTCGCGCGCGCGGCAGTCGAGCGCCCCGCGGAACAGCCCCGGGAACACGAGCACGTTGTTGATCTGGTTCGGGAAATCGCTGCGGCCGGTCGCGAACACCGCGACATGGGGCAGCGCCTCCTCCGGCGCGATTTCCGGCTCGGGATTGGCCATCGCGAAGACGATCGCGCCCGGCTTCATCCGTTTCACGTCGTCCTCGTTCAGCAGCCGCGCGCGGGAGACGCCGATGAAGACGTCCGCGTCCGCGATCAGCTCCTTCAGCGTGCCGGGCACCGCTTCGACCTGCGGCTGGTCCGCGAGCCACTGCCACATCGGGTACGGATACGTGCCGCCGCGCACGATCGCGCCTTCCCGGTCGATCGGGACGAGATGGCGGACGCCTGCACCGAGCAGCATTTTACAGATCGAGACGCCCGCCGCGCCGATGCCGTTCACGACGACGCGGATGTTCTCCATCCGCTTGCCCACCACCTTGAGCGCGTTGATCAGCCCGGCGATCGTCACGACCGCGGTGCCGTGCTGGTCGTCGTGGAAGACCGGAATGTCCAGCTCCGCGTTCAGCCGGGTCTCAATCTCGAAGCAGCGCGGCGAGCCGATGTCCTCGAGATTGATGCCGCCGAAGATCGGGCTGATCGTCTTGATCGTCCGGATGATCTCCTCCGTATCCTTCGTGTCGAGGCAGATCGGGAACGCGTCGACGCCGGCGAGCTGCTTGAACAGCATCGCCTTGCCCTCCATGACCGGCGCCGCCGCGTGCGGGCCGATGTCGCCGAGGCCCAGCACCGCCGTGCCGTCCGAGACGACGGCGACCGTGTTGCGCTTGATCGTGAGCGAGTACGCCTTGCCGGGATCCTCCGCGATCGCACGGCACACCTTCGCGACGCCCGGCGTATACACCTTCGACAAATCGTCCCGGTTCTTGATCGGGAGCGTCGGCTGCACGGTGATCTTGCCGCCGAGATGGACGAGGAACGTCCGGTCGGACACGTTCACGACCTTGATCCCGTCCAAATTGCGCAGCGCCTCGACGACGGCCGTCTCCTTGTTGTCCTGCAGATCTACCGTGATGTCGCGGGTCGACGCATCGTGCCCCGGACGAATGACGTCGATAGACGTGATGTCGCCCCCGGCGCGGCTGATCGTCGCCGCCACGTCGCCGAAGCTGACCTTCCTGTGATCCAGCTCCAGCCGGAAAATAATGCTCGTTTGCGCCATCCTACACCCAGCCTCTCCACCGGACGGCCTCGGCCATCCGTTTAAGTCCGACCATGTACGCCGACAAGCGCATGTCGGTTTTCTTCGCGACCGACGCGTCATGGACGCTGCGGAACGCGTCGACGAGGATCTTGGTCAGCCGGTCGTTCACCTCGTCTTCGGTCCAATAATAGCCCTGATTATTTTGTACCCATTCGAAATACGACACAACCACGCCGCCGGCGCTCGCCAGCACGTCCGGGACGATCATGACGCCGCGCTGCGTCAGGATGTCCGTCGCGCCGGGGGTTGTCGGGCCGTTCGCCGCTTCTACGAGCAGCTTCGCCTGGATCCGATGGGCATTGTCTTCCGTGATTTGATTCTCGATGGCAGCCGGAATTAGGATATCGCATTCCTGCACCAATAATTCCTCGTTCGTGATCCGGTTCGGGAATAAATTGGTAATCGTGCCGAAGGAATCGCGCCGGTCGAGCAGCGAATCGATGTCGAGTCCGTTCGGATCGTACAGGGCGCCGACCGCGTCCGAGATGCCGACGATCGCCGCGCCGGCGTCGTGCAGGAATTTGGCCAGATAGCTACCAGCATTGCCGAAACCTTGAATAATAATGCGCGCGTTCGCGAGCGGAATGCCGAGCACGGCGGCCGCTTCCTTCAGCACGATCGTGACCCCGCGCGCAGTCGACGATTCGCGGCCGATCGAGCCGCCGAGCACGAGCGGCTTGCCCGTGATGAACCCGGGGGAATCGAACTCGCGAATGCGGGAATACTCGTCCATCATCCATGCCATGATCTGGGAGTTGGTGAATACGTCGGGGGCCGGAATGTCCTTCGTCGGGCCGACGAGCTGGCTGATCGCCCGCACGTAGCCGCGGCTCAGCCGCTCGAGCTCGCCGAACGACATTGTGCGCGGATCGCACTGGATGCCGCCTTTTCCGCCGCCGTACGGCAGGTTCGTGATGCCGCACTTGATGCTCATCCACATCGACAGCGCCTTCACTTCGTCCGCGGTGACGTCCGGATGAAAGCGAACGCCGCCCTTCGTCGGGCCGACCGCGTCGTTATGCTGCGCGCGGTAGCCGGTGAACACCTGGACCTTCCCGTCGTCCATCTTGACCGGAATGCGCACCGTGAGTAGGCGCAGCGGCTCCTTCAGCAGCTCGTAATACGACTCGTCGTAACCTAACTTCGCCAGCGCTTCCCTGATGACCTGCCGCGTGCCGCCGAGCACGTCCAACTTCTCCTTGATCAACATAGGCTTGAGATCCCCCTCGTAGGTTCGAACTCGATTTCGGCTTGCGTTTTGTCTTTGTTCGCCGTGTTGAACCGTGCACCGCGTTTATTCGTGTCAGCGCTTCCATCCTCGCGCGGAAAAGCGGCCCCCAACGCTTCGTTCTGGGGGCCGCGCAGCCTGCTTACGCTTTGCGGGACGTGAGCTTCGCCTGCGTGAAGAGCAGCAGGTAGTCGTAGCCGCCGGCTTTGGAATCCGTGCCGGACATATTGAAGCCGCCGAACGGATGCACGCCGACAAGCGCGCCGGTGCATTTGCGGTTGATGTACAGGTTGCCGCAGTGCACGGTTTCCAGCGCTTCGGCGATCCGGTCCTCGTCGGTGGAGAAATACGAGCCCGTCAGGCCGAATTCCGTATCGTTGTAGATGTCGATCGCTTCGCGCCAGTCCTTCGCCTTGGCGAGCGCCAGTACCGGCCCGAAAATCTCTTCCTGCATGATGCGTGCCTTCCTGTCGACGTCGCCGAACACGGTCGGCTGGATGTAATAGCCGTTGCCCGGCGCTTTGGAGCCTCCCGTCAGGAGCGTGCCTTCTCCCTTGCCGACTTCGATGTAGTCGAGGATGCGGGCATAGGAGACGTTGTCGATGACGGGGCCGGCGGCGAAATTATGCTCCGGCAGGCCGACCTGCAGCTGCTCTGTCAGCCGGACGACCCGCTCCGCGACCTCGTCGTAGACCGATTCCACGATGATGGCGCGGGAGCCTGCGGAGCACTTCTGCCCTTGGAAGCCGAACGCCGATGCCACGATGGCCGCCGCAGCTGCATCCAGATCGGCCGTCTCGTCGACGACGATGCCGTCCTTGCCGCCCATCTCCGCCACGACGCGCTTGATCCAGATCTGGCCCGGCGCCGTATCCGCCGCCAGCTTGTTGATGCGCAGCCCGACTTCCTTCGAGCCCGTGAAGCTGACGAAGCGCGTCTTCGGATGCGTCGTCAGGAAATCGCCGACTTCGGCGCCGCTGCCCGGAATGTAGTTGATGACGCCGGCCGGCAGGCCTACCTCTTCCATCAGTGCGACGAATTTATGGGCGATGACCGGCGTCGTCGAGGCCGGCTTCAGCAGGACGGTGTTGCCCGAGACGATCGCGGCCGTCGTCATGCCGACGCAGATCGCGAGCGGGAAGTTCCAAGGCGGGATGACGACCCCGACGCCGAGCGGAATGTACGTCAGCCGGTTGTCTTCGCCCGGAATCTTCGCGAGCGGCATCGTCTCGTCGATCGTGCTCAGGCGGATCATTTCGCGGGCGTAAAACTCCATGAAATCGATCGCCTCGGCCGTATCCACATCGGCCTCGACGTAGTTCTTGCCGGATTCGAGCAGCATCAGCGCCGAGAATTCGTGCTTGCGCTCGCGCATCAGCTGCGCCGCTTTGAACAGGTATTCCGCACGTTCGCGCGGCAGCACCTTTTTCCACGTCTCGAACGTCTCGAGCGCAACCTGCATCGCGCGTTCGGCGATATCGCGGTCCGCCTTGCTGACGTAGCCGATGACTTCGTCGACGTTCCCCGGATTGATCGACGTCATTTTCGCTTCCGTCTCGATCTTCTGGCCGCCGACGTTCAGCGGGTAGTTACGTCCCAGATCGGATTTGATCTTCGCGATCGCCTCCTTCATCGCCTCGACGTTCTCCGGCTTGCCGAAATCCGTGAAAGGTTCGTTCGCGTACGGCTTAATCTCGTTGATTGGCATTGTCGTCATAGCCATTCTCCTCTCCCACCCGGGATCTATTTTTTCAGCATGTTCTTCAGGACGAACCAGACGTTCGCGGGGCGTTCCGCCAGCCGCCGCATGAAATAACCGAACCAGTCGATGCCGTATGGCACGTAGACGCGGACGCGGTAACCTTCGTCGACGAGACGCTTCTGCAGATCCTCCCGAATGCCGTACAGCATCTGGAACTCGAAAATGTCCCGGCTAATCCCGTGCTGCTCGGCGAGCGATTTCGCATAGGCGACGATCGCTTCGTCGTGGCTCGCCACGGCGGCGTAGTTGCCGTTCAGCAGGTGCAGCCGGATGATCCGTTTCAAGTTCTCGTCGACGTCCTTCTTCTCGGGAAACGCGACGCTCGGCGACTCCTTGTACGCCCCTTTCACGAGCCGCAGGTTCGCCTGAAGGGCATTCAAATCTTGTACGTCCTGCTCCGTCCGGAACAGATACGCTTGCAGCACAATTCCCACGTTGTCGTATTCCCGCCGCAATTCGCGGTAAATATCGAGCGAAACCTGGCAGTGCGCGTAATCCTCCATATCGATGCGGACAAAATTGCCGTGCATCCGCGCGCGGTTCAGAATGCGCTTCATATGGCCGACGCACAGCTCCCGGTCGATATCGAGGCCGAGTGACGTCATTTTGAGCGACAGGTTCGACCGGACACCCGAATCCGCGATCGCGTCGAGCGTCTGCAGGCACATGTCCGCGGATTGCTCCGCCTCCTCCGCGCTGAACACGAATTCGCCAAGATGATCGAGCGTTGCCATCCGGCCCTCGTCGTTGAGCTTGCGCACGGCGTCGATCGCCTGCCGGATCGTTTCGCCGGCAACGAAGCGGCCCGCGCCGAAGCGCAGACCGTATTTCTTGGCCAAGCGGTTCGCGGAGCGGCTTTTGCCGAGCGTTTGGAACAGGTTTTTCAAAAGCAGGTCCATGCCGGCAAACCTCCAATGGTTTGTACATAGTTGTTCAATTTCCGATTCTAATTATACAATCAATTTCAATCACTGAACATATATTTGTCTAAAATTAATTGTTATTCACGGAAATGAACAAGTAAACACAGCTTCGAAAAACGCGGTTCGTTGAATCCGAACGGCTTTCATGGTAGATTACAGTCATACCTTACATAGATGCGGAGACGAACAAATATGTTCAACGTTGAACAGCTTTCCCTTCAAGGTCCCTTGACGGCGGCAGAACCCGCCGCGACGATCGGCGAGCTGCTCCCGGTCCTGAAGCGCGGGGAAGCCGTCGTTGTGCCATCCGGGCAGACCGGCGGGCCGCAAGCCGTCCTTCTGCTGCCGCCCGACGCCGCTTTCCTGGAGACGGTCTTCGCCGGCCAGCCCGCGGAGCCGGCGGCCTCGCTGCTGTCCGGTTCGCCGTACCTCTGCCGAGTGGTCCGGCTCGAGCCGGACCACTCGGCCGCCGAAGCCTTCTTGGCCTTGGAGGCCGAATCGCTCGGCGGAGGCAGAGCGCTGCTCGCGCAGCGGCCGGATGGCAGCTGGGCCGGTTATATCGCGGCGGACGCGCTGCTCGCCTTCGCGCTCGACGAGCGAAGGCGGTGGCAGGCGTACTTCGAGTCGCTGTCCGATACGGTCACCGACGCGGTAACGGTCGTGGACCGGAGCGGCGAGGTCATCTGCTGGAATCCGGTCGCCGAAGAGATCTACGCCCTGCCGCGCGAGGACATCGTCGGCAGGCGCATCGGCGAGCATTTCGAGACGGAAACGCTCATGGTACTCAAAATGCTCGACGAAGGTCGGCTCATCCGCAACGCCTACCACCGTCCGCGGAAAGGCACGCACGTGCTCATCAGCGCTTCGCCGGTCCGCGGCCCGAGAGGCGAGATCATCGGCGGCATCGCCGCCGAGCAGGACATTACGCAGCTCGTCAAGCTGAACGAGCAGCTGACGTCCGCGCATTCGCTCTCCCATCAATACAAGGCCGCCGATCCGGGCCTGTTCTCGTTCGCGAAAGGCCGCGGGCTCGCGCTCGGACGCGTCATGCAGTGGGCGAAGAAAGTCGCCGCCGCGGACACGCCGGTGCTGCTGCTCGGCGAAAGCGGAACCGGCAAGGAGCAGCTGGCCCAGATCATTCACGGCTACAGTCCGCGCGCAGGAGAAGCGTTCCTGACCGCGAACTGCGGCATCGTGCCCGCCGGCCTGCTGGAGACGGAGCTGTTCGGCTTCCGGGGCGGCGCGTTCACCGGCAGCGAAGGCGGCCAGCCGGGCCTGCTCGAGCAGGCCAAGGACGGCACGCTGTTCATTAACGAAATCGAACGGATGCCTCTCGAGCTGCAGGCGAAGCTGTACGGGTACCTCTCGCAGGAGACGTTCCGGCGGCTCGGCGGGAACCGGCCGATTGCCGCCCGCGCACGCATCGTCGCCGCGTCGACGGCCGACTTGGACGCACTGGTGCGCGAAGGCGTCTTCCGCGCGGACCTGTATTACGCGCTGAACGTCGTGTCCGTTACGCTGCCTCCGCTTCGCGAACGGCGGGAAGACATCCCCGCGATGCTGCAGATGTACTTGAAGCAATTCTCGCTGCAGTACCGGAAGCCGCTGCCGGCGCTGTCGCCGGAAGTCATGCTCGCTTTCGCGAACTACGACTGGCCGGGCAATATCCTGGAGCTGCGCAACGTCGTCGAGCGCTGCGCCATCCTGTGCGACGGCGATTACGTTACGATGGAGCAGCTCCCTCCGGCGCTGCAGGCGCGCCAGCCGAGCCTGGAAGCGGAGCCCCCCGCCGGAGCGGACACCGTCGATGACGCCGAGACGGGCGGCGCAGACGGATCCGCGGCCGCGGACCTTAAGCCGCTCAAAGCGAGCGCCAGCCCGTCGGAGGAGCTGCGGCTCATCCGCGATGCGCTCGCCCGGACGGCCGGCAACAAGAGCGCGGCCGCCAAGCGGCTCGGCATCTCCCGCGGCACGCTGTACAACAAGCTGAAGGAGCTCGGCCTCGAATAGCGTCCTCACGATAACAGCCGCTGCGCGCGCGATTCTCGGAATCGCGACAACGCTGCGGCTGTCGTTGGCTTACAGGATTCGTTTGCCCAGCAGGGAAGCGATCAGCCCAACCGCCAGCCGGGACGTGCGCCGGCTCTCGTCCAGCAGCGGGTTGACCTCCACCACGTCAATGGACGCCACGTGCCCCGTCTCCGCCAGCAGTTCGCAGGCGAAGTGCGCCTCCCGATACGTCAAGCCGCCCGGCACCTGCAGCGCGACGCCAGGCGCCTCGAGCGGATCGAGACAATCCGCAGAGAAGCTGACGTGGATGCCGTCAGTTCCTTCGCCGGCGATGGCGACCGCGCGGCGGATGACCGCCTCGATGCCCATCCGGTCGACTTCGTGCATCGTGAAGACTTCGATGCCTTCGGCGCGGATGAGCGCCCGCTCCTCCGGCTCGACGTCGCGCACGCCGATCAGCACGACGCGGCGCTTGTCGATGGCCGGGCCGTCCAGCCCGTCCGCGAAGTCGCGCGCGTCCGGCTTCGCGAGGCCGAGTGCCGCGGCCAAGGCCATGCTGCCTATGCCGCCAGTCGGGCTCGCCGCCTCCGTGTTCAGCCCGGCGTGCGCGTCGAAATAGATGACGCCCGCGCGCTTCCCGGCGGCGGCCAATCCCGCCAACACGCCGATCGTCACGCTGCGGTCGCCGCCGAGCACGAGCGGCAGCTCGCCGCGGCCCGCGGCGCCCGCGACCTCAGCCGCGACCCGCCTGCCCGTCTCCAGCACCACGGGCAGGTGCTTGGCCGCGCCGCGGCGATTCTCGTCCGCAGGCGCCCCGGCGTCCATCCCGCCTTCGATGTTCGACTCCGACGCTACGACGAAGTCGGTCTTGCGAAGCTGCCGGAGCAGCCCTGCCTGCAGCATCGATTCCGGCGCCGCTTCGCTGCCCGGCCTGCCGGTGCCCAAGCCGAACGGAACTTGGATCAGGCTCAGCTTCTTCGTCGATTCCGTCTCGCGCATCGTATCCGTCTCCCGCTTGGTTTCCGCCATCGTACTTACGCCACCTCTCACGCTTTTTTATTGTCGTCGTCTTAAGCTCTCCGCTTCTTCGCGGCTAGCAGACCGCAGCAACGCATCCGGAACGGCCGTCAGGCGAACAGCTGCGCGATCCGCTCGAACGCCCAGTCGAGCTGTTCCTTCTCGATCGTCAGCGGCGGCGCGAAGCGGATCGTCGTCTCGTGCGTTTCCTTGCACAAGAGGCCGAGCGTCTTCAGCCGCTCGCAGTACGGCCGCGCCTCTCCGTGCAGTTCCAGGCCGATGAATAGCCCGCGTCCGCGGATGTCCTTGATCGCCGGGCTGCCGATGCCGCGCAGCAAGTTGATGAAATACGTGCCCAGCTCGTCGGAGCGCTTCACCAGCTCCTCCTCCTCGAGCACATCCAGCGCCGCGACTGCGACCGCGCAGCCGAGCGGATTGCCGCCGAACGTCGACCCGTGCGAGCCCGGCTCGAACACGCCGAGCACCGCCGTGTCCGCCGCGACCGCCGAGATCGGGAACACGCCGCCGCCGAGCGCCTTGCCCAGGACGTACATGTCCGGGACGACGCCTTCCCAGTCGCACGCGAACACGCGGCCGGTGCGGCCGAAGCCCGTCTGGATCTCGTCGGCGACGAGCAAGACGTTATGGGCGCGGCAAAGCTCGCTTGCCGCTTTCAGATACCCGGCCGGCGGCATGACGATGCCGGCCTCGCCCTGGATCGGCTCCACGAGGAACGCCGCCGTATTAGGCGTGATCGCCGCCTGCAGCGCCTCCAGGTCGCCGTAAGGTACGATCCGGAAGCCCGGCGTGAACGGCCCGAAGCCCCGTTTGTACTCGTCGGAGGAGGAGAACGACGTCACGGTGACCGTCCGCCCGTGGAAATTGCCGTCGCAGACGATGATTTCCGCTTGGTCCTCCGGCACGCCCTTCACGTCGTACGCCCAGCGGCGGACCGCCTTGACCGCCGTTTCGACCGCCTCTGCACCCGTGTTCATCGGCAGAATCATATCTTTGCCCGTCAGACGGCTCAGCTTCTCGTAGAATTCGCCCAGCCGCTCGTTGTGGAACGCGCGGGACGTTAATGTAACCTTGTCGGCCTGCTCCTTCAATGCCTCCACGATGCGCGGATGGCGATGGCCGTGGTTCAGCGCGGAATACGCGCTCAGCATATCCATGTAGCGGTTGCCTTCGGGATCCTCGACCCATACGCCCTCCGCCTTCGCGATTACGATCGGCAGCGGATGATAGTTGCGCGCTCCGAAGCGCTCCGTCTGTTCAATGATGCGGGTTGTCTCGTTCGTCACCCCGTCACGCTCCTCTCAGTTCTGTCGTTTTTTTTCGCTCGCCCGGCTGTCGCCGGCCGGCCTTACAGGATTCGCTCGCCGAACGCCGAGCCGATCAGTTCCACCGCCGCCACGGCCGTCTTGTTATGGTGGTCCAGCATCGGGTTCACTTCCACGACCTCCACTGACACGAGCAGCTGCCGCTCATAGAGGAGCTCCATCGCGAAGTGGCATTCCCGGTATGACATGCCGCCTGTGACCGGCGTGCCGACGCCCGGCGCGTCCCCCGGATCCATGCTGTCCAGGTCGAGGCTGAGATGCACGCCGTCCGTGCCGTTCGAAACGATGTCCAGCGCGTCTTCCATGACCTGCTTCATGCCGTGCTTGTCGATGTCGTGCATCGTGAACACGTTGACGCCCTTCTCCTTCAGAAACGCCCGTTCACCGGGATCGATGGACCGCGCGCCGATGATGACGACGTTCTCAGGACGAAGCTTCACGTCCGCCCCGCCGATGGAGACGAGATCGGGATGGCCGTAGCCGAGCGCGGCCGCGAGCGACATGCCGTGGATGTTGCCGGACTCCGTCGTCTCCGCCGTGTTCACGTCGGTATGCGCATCGAACCAGATGACGCCGAGCCGCTTCACGTGCGACAGCACGCCTTTGATCGTGCCGATCGCGATGCTGTGGTCGCCTCCGAGCACGAGCGGAAACCGGCCTTTGCCCATTTCGGCCGCGACGGCGGCGTACAGCTCCTCGTTCACCCGCGCGATTTCGGATAAATATTTGAGCTTCTCGCCCGGCACCGGGGGCTGCAGCGTCCGATTCACCTGCAGGTCGCCCAAGTCTGCGACGGCGTAGCCGAGCGCTTGCAGCCGTTCATGAAGGCGAGCTCCCCGAATCGCGTCCGGCCCCAAATCCACGCCTTTGCGATCCGCACCATAATGCAGCGGTACGCCGATTACCGAGATGTCCGTTTTCTTTACCGCGTTCATATGCAGCACTCCTTCTTCAAACTGTCTTCCTAATTGTAGCATAGCGATTTTTGCGAAAAAAATTGAATAATCCAATGGTTACGATTAAAAATCGCAATGATGAGCGATGAACGCCGCCGCAGCGCGAATAACCCCCGCCGGCCGAAGCCGACAGGGGAAGCGTCTCGCGAAAAATCCGCGTCAGTCCCATTCCTTCCATATCCGCTGGACGATGTCCGCGAAAGAACGAATGTTTTGTTCTGCGCTCCTTTTCTTGAGAATGACCATATTCGTCTCAATCTTACGCGGAAACCGGTGAATCTCCGCAAGCGTTCCTTTGCGCAGCTCTTCTTCGACGAGGGCCGCCCCGAGCAGGGCAATCCCGGTGTTGTAGAGCACCGTGCGCTTGATCGTCTCGTCCGAGACGCATTCGATGTATTTGTCCGGCGCGAAGCCGTAGTCGAGCAGGCATTCGTTCACGAGCCGCTGAATGTTGGATCCGGACTTGTATGTGATGAACGGGTACGTCTCCAGCAATTCGGACAGCTCATGCCGCTCCATGAGCTCCGGCGTCGTCACGAGGACGAGATCCTCCCATCCGAGCGGCACGGTCTCCATCTGCGGCGAATTGCACGGCCCGGCGATGATGGCCAGATCCGCTTCATTCGCGGCGACCTTCTTCATAGCGTCGTTGCTGTCGCAAGAGAACAGCTGCAGCTTGACGTCGGGGTTCTCGGCAATGTACGAATGCAGGATGAGCGATAAGTATTGGGTGCAGTAAAATTCGGGCGCGGCCACGGTCAGGAGTCCGTGCGGATGCTCCAGCTTGCGAAGTTCGGCCTCCATCTCCTCCATCAGCGCGAACGTTTGGTCCACGTATTGCTTGACAAGCTTGCCGGCCGGCGTCAAAAACGTCTTTTTACCGCTTCGGCCGAGCAGCGTCACGCCGAGCTCCTGCTCGAGCGATTGCAGCTGCAGGCTGATCGTCGGCTGCGTATACCCGAGCCGGGCGGCGGCATGCGTCAGGTTGAGCGTGTCCGCGACGACCTGAAACGTCTTGTATTTTTTGAAATCCATGCTGCTTCACGTCCTTGCCGGCTTCATGGAACCATTATAGTGGGCATCCGCCCCCCAGGGCAAGGGCGGGCGTCCGCTCGCCGGTTCACGGCTCGGGCCGCGTGTTCGCCATGCGGATCATCGAGAAGTTCACCGTCGACGACGGAAGCGCGTCCTTGAGCGGATGGAGCGACGGCGTGACGCGGACTTCGATGCCGGCCGCCGCCAGCAAGCCGAGGCAGTCGTCCAGCCGCTCCAACGACGCCGGTTCGACCGCCTGGCGCGCGACGTAATAACCCGCGTTGCCGTCGTACGATTCGAACGGCCCGGGCTCGAACGCGTAGCGGTACAGCTTCACGTCCCGGATACGGTCCAGCCAGCAGGCCTCCACGGCGACGATATGGCTTGCATTGGAAAAGCCGAAGAACCGCTCCCGGTCCTCGGCGGTCGTCTCCGCTTCCGTCCAATAGCACACCCGAGGGCAGTCCCTCGGAAAATAATAGTTGTAAGCGCGGCGCTCGTCGATCGCCCATACCATGGGCGGCTCGTGCAGCCGGTAGGGCAGCTGCCGCGGGACGAACCGGCGGATGTCGGGATTTTCGCTGAAGTGGTACAGCTTCACGTCTGTCGCTCCGTTTCTCGGGCCGGGAATCTTCTCGCGCCGATTTAAGTAGTCGATTTCACATTCATTCGATATCCATCGAGATGTCGTCTTCCTGCTCCATGAACCGGATGATCAGCTCCCGGTCTTCCAGAAACCATAGATTGTCCGACTCCATATAAAACGTGATGCCTTCCACGACGTCCTTGATTCCCGGGTTCCGGGGGATGTCCTTCATCACGCCGAGCGAATAGCCCGGTTGAACGCTGCCGCTGCCGCCAAGCCTGACGAATATGCGCAAATGATCGCCGTCCGACAAATCCATTTCCCTAATATACCAACGTGCGGCCGACTGTTCCACCGATAGTTTCATCGCTACCATCTCCTCGTTTTGGATACGGTTACATGCTATATATACGCCGCCTGTGTCCGATTTACCTCTGCCCGGAAACATTTTCGGGCAGCCGCTAGAAGCTGCGTTCCCGCTCCAGCCGCTGACGTTTCGCGCGGATGGCCGCGATCAGGCCGAGGTAGATGAGCATGCCGATCCATACGACGAATATTTCCGCTTTCGTGACCGCTCCCGGCTCCGGCGCGCGCTTGTTGCCGTCCGCGTGAAGCGCCGCCGCCTTAACCGCGGGATAACGCGCCGCGATGGCCGCAAGCGACGGGACCGACGGCTGCAGCCGCCCTGCCTCGGCGTCGCCGAGCGAGGTTCGTACGGTCACCGTGCCGTCCGGCGCGACGGATACGGCCGGCGTCTCGCCCTTCGGCACCGCCGCGTACATTGGACCCGTCTGGACAAAATTCGCCTCGGCCGCGAGCGGATAGGCGGGATTCGCGGCCGATACCCGCTGCAGCTCGAACTGCCGGAACCCATAGTCCAGCAGCTTCGTCATGTCTTGGTACAGCAGCGACTTCGACGGCGATTTCAGCAGCACGCCGATCAGCTCCATGCCGTCTCGCTTCGCCGACGTGACGAGCGTGAAGCCGGCATCGCCCGTATAGCCGTTCTTGACGCCCGTCGTCCCTTCGTACTGGCCGAGCATTTCGTTATGGTTGATCAGCTCCGACTTCCACTCCTGGCCGTTCCAGGGCATGCGCCTCGTGCCGACGATCGTGCGGAACAGCTCGTTTTGCATCGCGTACCGCGTGATCTTCGCCATGTCCATCGCCGTCGTGTATTGCCGGGGGTCCGGCAGCCCGCTCGGATTGACGAAATGGGTATTCGCCGCGCCGATCTTGTCCTTCGCGAATTCGTTCATCCGCTCCGCGAACTTCGCCTTCGAGCCGTCGACGTACTCCGCGATGGCCGTCGCCGCGTCATTGCCGGAGTTCATGAGCATGCCGTAGAGCAAATTCAGCAGCGGCAGCTTCTCGCCTTCCGCCAAATAAACGCGCGTCCCGTCCTCGCCGCGCGCTTCCTTCGAGACCGTGACCGTCGCTGACATATCCCGCTCGTCCTCGATCGCGACGATGCCCGTAACGATCTTCGTGATGCTGGCCGGATATTCTTGCTTCTCCGCATTGCGCGCGTACAAGACGGTTCCCGTCTTGGCTTCGATCAGCACGGCCGCTTCGGAGGCCAGCTCGGGCCGCGCCTCGTCCGCCGTCTCCGCATGGACGGGAGAAGCCCATCCGACCGAAGCCAAAGCCAACAGCGCCGCCAGCCGGCGTGTCCATCCTAAAGCCTTCATGTACCGTCCTTCAACCTCCCCGCGTCTCGTAAATTGCCTGGTATCTACTAAACTACCACTCTGAACCAGAGATCAGCAATATTATTTTGCGGCTCCCGCTTGGATGGAAGTTTCTGCCATGAAGGCGCACAGGAGCTGCCTCGGCCGTTTCGCCGCGGGAACCGAAAAGCCCCCGGATGCCGCCGTTCCGGCCAAGACGCGGGTGCTGCCGGTCTCGCTCGCTGCTTGTCGATTCTGCTCGGCCTCAAGTGCCGCGAATACAAGAAAACCGCTCCCCTCGGGGAACGGTTTATCGTGATCGGCATCGTTCGTTTCGGGCCGGAAGCGCCTGCGACCCCCGCGGCATACACGGCTTGCGATGCACGCGGCGCTAGAAGCGCAAAGGGCGCTAGGGGCACAGCCCGCGAAATCGCTGCGCTTCCGTCCGATCAGCGGCTTACGTCCTGCGGATGGCCGTCCTCCAGCAGCGCGACCACGCTGGCGTTGGAGTTGACCTGCTCCGGGCTCTTGCAGCCCGGAATGACGGCCGTGACGGCCGGATGCTTCAGGCACCAGGCGAGCGCCCAGGCCGCCATGTCGACACCCTGCGGCACCTCTTCGGCCGCGATGCGCTGCACCTCCTCGAGCTTCTTGACGGTGCTCTCGCGGTCGTGCCGATGGCGGACGTCGGTCTTGTCGAAGACGGCGTCCGGCTTGTACTTCCCGCTCAAATACCCGCTCGCGAGCGGCACCCGCGCCAGCACGCCGAGGTCTTGGCGGATGCAGGACGGGAACACAGCCTCCTCAGGCACTTGATCCAGGCGGTTGTACACGACCTGGATCACCTCGGAGCCGACCCGTGTCGACGCGTCCGTCTGATGGACATTGGCATTGCTGCCGATGGACGTGCCGAGATGCCGGATTTTGCCGGCCTGCTTCTGTTCGTTCAGTACCGCCCACAGCTCGTCGTTGTCGAAGACCGCGTCCGGACCGGAATGGAATTGGTACAGGTCGACGTAATCGGTCTTGAGCGCCTTCAGCGACGCGTCCAGCTGGCGGACGACGTCCGCGGGCGAGAAATCGTCCGTTCGCGTGAACCGTTCGTGAAAATGGTGGCCGAACTTCGTCGCCACGATCCAGTCCTCGCGCTTGCGGCGGGACAAGTAGTCGCCGATCAGCGACTCCGACAGATGGTCGCCATAGCATTCCGCCGTATCGATCAGGTTAATGCCGAGCTCGGCGGCCCGGTCCAGGATCGCGTCGGCTTCGGCCTGCGCGAACTGCTGGCCCCATTCGCCGCCGAACTGCCACGTGCCGACGCCGATGACGGACACTTCGAGTCCCGTCCGTCCCAATTTGCGGTATTTCATCACTTATCGCTCCTCTCAATTATGCAAGCAGATCATTCGTAAAACTTAAGCCTCCGGCAAGCAGTCTCCCATCGGCCGCGCCAAGGCGGCGTTCAAATCTCGTTCGTCTTGACGTAGACCCACACTTCCCCAGGCTGGAAGATGTGATATTTCTGCCCGCGGAACCGGTTGAACAGCTCGCCGACGAAGCCGACGATGCCCTCGCTGTTGTTCATATACAGATCGAAATGCAGCGGCACGACGTAATCCATGCCGACGTCCGCCGCGAGCTCGGCCGCCTCGCGCGCGTTCATGTTGCCGTCGATGCTGCGCCGGTTGCGGAACAGGTCCCGCCCGTTGATCGGCAGCATGCCGATGTCGATCCGGAACGGCCTCAAGGCAGCGACTAGCACCTCGTCGACGAGCGTATCGCCGGCGTGGTAGATCGTAATGCCGTCCCAGTCGAACATATACCCAAGGAAGCGGTCCCAGCCCTCGGCGTCCACGATGCGCGTCTCGTGCCACGCCGGGATGGGATGAATCGTCAATCCGCCCTCGCACGGGAACGCCTCGCCGTGCCGCAGGCTGATGACGCGCTCCGCGGGAATGCCCTTCTCGACCAGGATGCGGGCGCAGACGTCCGGACCGGCGAACTTGCAGCCGGGCGAAGCCTCCGCGATGGCGCGCAGCGTGACGGGATCCAAATGATCGCCATGCTCGTGAGTGACGAGCACCAGGTTCAAGTCGGTCAGATCGCGGGGATCCACCGGCGGCGGGTAGGCGCGGACCCACTCGGTCGGCGGGCCGCCGGGCGCATCCGGCTTCAGGAACGGGTCGACGGCCAGTTTAAAGCCGTTGCGGCTCAGGATGACGCCGACTTGTCCAATGTATTGAATCGCAGCGGATAACATGGAACATTCCTCCTTTTCGTCCTATGTAAAGGGTACCAGAAAAACCCGCGGTCCGAAACCCACGGGTTTTCACAAGGAGGTCAAGCTCCGCCCGGCTTCGTGCTTGCCGGAAGGCAGCGCCGGCATGTCAAGCCTCGACGACGGCGCCGAGCTTGGCCGCTATGCCGACCCAGCCCTCGCCCATCCGTTCCCGCACGGCCGCGTGCGGCATATTGAATTCGGTCATGCCGTCCGCGCGCCAGCCGGCATGGACGAGCGTGCAGGCGGTCCGGTTATCGCCTTGGTCTTCGAGCAGAATCGTGACCGTCCATTCCGTCCCCCATTGGAACGCGATGCGCGACGGCGGCTCGATCTCCTTGACCACGCACGGCTGCATGCCGAACGGGCCCGCATCGATCCGAAATTCATGGCCGACGACGGGCGCGAAGTCGTTCGGCATGAACCAGGCGGCCAGTCCTTCCGACGTGGATATGGCGCGCCATACTTTGTCGATCGACGCGTTGAAGACCTGCGACACGCGCACATCCGGAAGCGCGTTAGGGGTATCCATGCTTAATTCCTCCTCTGATGCTTTTATGCTTGCGGTCCAAGCCGTTCATGATAAAAGGCAAGCGGACCGGCCGTTACCCGGTGCGGTCTCCGTTGTCCTTTTCCTTGTCCATACCGGAGTCTTCCCATCGCTTGGAATACGCTTTGTTGGTCACCCAGATCGTCATCCACGTCACGAGCACCGCGATGATCGCCGCGCACACCCACACTCCTGCCGGAACGCCCATTAGTCTCGTCTCCCCCTCGGCAGCCCGCCTTGCCGGAGCTGCCCGTCTTTTTTCAAAAAAAATGATAACAGACTTCGCCATGCATCACAAATGGCAACATTATGACGAATGCTGGGCCAGCCTGACGCGGTCCGCCGAATCGCGCTTCTTCTCTTGCCTGGACCAGCCCGGAGGTGCATAATGAAGGATGCCGAACTCCGTTCGACGCTCATTACAGCTAAGCCGCAGAAAGGACCATCATCGTGCAGTCATCTTCGCAATCCTCCAAACCCGCGATCTCGCCGGCCATCCCGCTTCTCGTCGGCATGCTCGCGATTTCCTTCGCGCCCATTCTAGTCCGCGCCTCGGACGCTCCCGTCTCCGTGCAGGGCATGTACCGGATGCTCTTTACGTTTCTGATCTTGCTCCCGTTCGGCGGCAAGCAGCTGAAGACGCTGACCGCGATCAGCCGGAAAGACTGGCTGCTGCTGATCGCAGCCGGCATCTTCCTCGCGCTTCATTTCCTGTTGTGGATGGCTTCGCTCACGTATACGTCGATTGCCAGCTCCACCATCCTGCTCGCGCTGGAGCCGGTCTTCGTCATGGTCGGCGCTTACTTCATATTCAAGGACCGGCCGTCCAAAATCGCCGTCGCCGGCATGCTCGTCGCGCTCGTCGGGGCGATCAGCATCGGCTCCGGGGACGTCGGGCTGTCGCAGCGCGCGTTCTTCGGCGACCTGCTCTCGTTCCTCGGCGCGCTGGCGGTCGCCATCAACATGCTGATCGCGAAGCAGCTCATGCGCCGGCTCCCGTCGTACTTGTACAGCCTCATCGTGTTCGGAATTACCGCGGCCTGCTTCGCCGGCTACAACTTCGCCTTGGGCATTCCCATGACCGGCTATCCCGCCAAGGAATGGCTCGTGTTTGCGCTGCTGGCCGTCGTGCCGACCGTGTTCGGGCATATGATTTTCAATTGGCTGCTGAAATATGTCAAACCGACGACGATCTCCATGACGGTGCTCGCCGAGCCCGTCGGGGCCAGCCTGCTTGCCATGCTGCTGTTCCGCGAGATGGTTACCGGCTTCCAGCTGTTCGGCGGCCTGCTGATCATCGTCGGCCTCGTCCTGTACATGCGCGCGGAGAAGCAGGAAGCCGCCGTAGCCGCCCCGGCCGATCCGCTGCAGGCGTAGCCTGGACGGCTTCCGCATTCGCCTCATTCGGCGAACAACGGGGGCAAGCTGAATGGAAACGAAGGATAACAACGAAAAAAGCCTGATCGCTCAGGCTTTTTTCTATGTCCGCTTAGCGGCACCGCAATTACGCTTCTAGTCCGTGCTCTTGACGAATGCGGTACAAGCCTTGGATCATTGGCTCGGCCGGATCGCGGTTGAGCAGGAAGTGCGCGATCAGCACGTGCAGCGGCAGCGCGCAGATATTGTTGCCGTCGGTGATGCCCGTGAACCCGGCTTCCAGTACCGGCCCGTGCTCCTCGTGCAAATCCAGGTCGATGTAGATCTGCTCGTTCGGGAACTCTTCGCGGACCGTCTTGGCGCAGTACGGCACGATGACGTTGTCGATCAGCGCCTTGGCTTCGTCCTCCGATTGCGGCGGCATCGGCAGCAGCTTGTCCTTGCCCTCGTTGCCTTCCATCAGCTCGAAGAAGAACGAAGACATCCACAGCGCCGGATCTTCGTTGTTTTGGAACGTATGCAGCAGCTCGCGCATGAAGAAGCCCGTCGCGTATTTGCCACCGTCCTTCGTTTCGATTTTGAAGGTAAAAATCGGTCCGTAAACCTCGTGATTCAACACTTGTCCGTCCACTTGCTCGTCTTCGAATTTGAAGCGGAGCGCCCGCAGGCCATTCTCATGCAGCGCTTGAACGACCTGCCGGAATTCGGCCTCCGAAACGTTTCCTTGTTCCTGCGTACCCTGCGTTTCGTTGGAATTGGATACGTTGTTCTCTGTCGTCATGTCGAATCACCCACTATTCATCATATAATGTCGGTTTTGCGGTTGTCCACTTGTAATTTTACGGGTAACGCTTCAGGCGCGCGGTTCGAACAAGTACGCCGCCAGCAGCGCGGCCGTATTCGCGACGGCGTCCGCGTGCGTCCGTTCCATGCCGTGCGACGCATGCACGCCCGGGCCGATCAGCGCGGCCCGGATATTGCTTCCGCCCCGCAGCGCGGCGGAAGCGTCGGAGCCGTAATGCGGGTACACGTCGACCGCGTGCGGAATCCCTTCGCGCTTCGCGAGGGCGATCAGCGCCGAGGTCATCGCGTAGTCGTACGGGCCGGTCGAATCCTTCGCGCAGATCGACACGTCGTATTCCGTCGCGGACAGGTCCTCGCCGAGCGCGCCCATGTCGACGGCGATCATCTCCGAGATGTCCGGAGGGATGTGCGAGCTGCCGTGGCCGACTTCCTCGTACGTCGAAATGATGATCTTCACGTCGCGCTCCGGCGTACGGCCTTCGCGCTTCATCCATTCGAGCAGCGTGAACAGCGCCGCCACGCTCGCCTTGTCGTCGAGATGCCGCGACTTGACGAGCCCGTTCGGCAGGATGCGCGTCCGCGGATCCCACGAGATGAAATCACCGACGCCGATGCCGAGCTTCAGGACGTCTTCCTTGTTCTTGACCGGCTCGTCGATACGGACCTCCATGTTCGCTTCGACCCGCTTCTGGTCGCGCGCGTCGTCGTAGACGTGGACGGAGGGCATCGTCGTCAGAACGGTGCCTTCGTAAGCGCGGCCGTCCCGCGTATGTACGAGGCAATATTCCCCTTCCACCGTCGCCATCGCGTAGCCGCCGACCGGCGTCATCCGCAGCATCCCGGACGGCTTGATCGAGCGGACCATGGCGCCGAGCGTGTCAACATGCGCGGTCAGCGCGATCGCGCCGTCAGTGCCGGGATTCGCGCCGCGAATCGCGATGATGCCGTTGCCCTTCGGCGTCCGCGTCATTTCATAGCCCAGCTTGGACGTTTCCGCTTCGATCACCTTCATGATCGCGTCGCAGAAGCCGCTCGGGCTCGGCGTGTTCAGCAGCCTTTCAAGCAATGTTAACATATAAGTGCGGTTGAGATTCGGTTGCAGTCGCTGCGTCATCGAATCGGACCCCTCCTTTCGGAATCTACTAACCTATAATAGCCCATTCCGGGTGAAATTCCTATTTTTCAAAGCCACATCATCGCGCAGACGGCCGCGCCGCCGAGCACGAGGACCGTATCGCGCGCCCGCCAGGCCTCGGCGGCCAGCAGTGTCGGATGCGTCTGCGCGCCAACGCCGCGGCTCTTGAGCGCGTCGGTCACGGCGTCGCCCAGCCGGAACAGCGACAGCATGAACGGCAGCGCCGTTTCGACGATCCGCCGGACGCCGCCGCGCAGGAAGCCGCCCGTCCGCTTGCCGCGCGCCGCGGCGATCCGCGCGAACCGTTCCCATTCCGCGAGCAGCACGGGCACGAAGCGCAGCAGGAGCGTAATCGTCAGCAGCAGCTTCGTGCCCCATGCCGGCATCCGGCCGAACCGGGCGAACAGCTGCTCCAGCGCGCGCCGTAGCCGTAAGGGCGTCACGGCGATCGGCAGGCCGAAGCCGAGCAGCATAACGATGAAAGGCCGGACGAGCGACTGGAATGACTCGAGCGCGGCGGCGGCGTTCCACGGGCCATCGCCGGCCGAGGTCCCTGCACCGGCGGTTCCCGCCGCGCCGCCGAAGCCGGCGAACAGCGACACGGCGACCGTGAACGTCGCGATCGCCCGGATCGCGCCTTTCCAGCGGCGAAGCGGGATGCGGCCGAAATAGACTGCCGCCGCCGCCAGCGCCGCGGACGCGCCGATGGCGGTCCAGCCCCGCGCGTTCAAGATCGCGGTCGAGACGAGGATGTACGTCAGCCAGACCGCGCGCGCGTCGAACCGTGCGATCGGCGAGACGTCGTCCGCGCCCGGCCGGAGCCGGAACGGCTGCCGGGCAGGCATGGACGCGGCGCGGGCGAACGGCAGCGGCGCGGGCGCGGCAGCAGCCGCTTCGGGCGGCGAGACGCCTACTTCGGCGACGGCGGCCCCGGCGGCAGCCGCCGCTTGTGCGTGCCCGCGGGCGAAGCCATCGTCCGGCGGCAGTGCCGCCAGCGCGCCGGCCAGCCCGCGCGGATCCCAAACCGCGGCCTCGGGGGCGCCGAGCGCCAGCCCGATCCGCGCGACCTTGAGCCAATCCGGCACGTCCATGCCCGCCTCGGCGAGCCACTGCGGATTGGCGAGCAGCTCGCTTCGGCTGCAAGCGCGGACGGCGCCGTCCGCGTGCAGCAGCAGGATGCGATCCGCGAGCGCGAATGCCCAGTCGCTCTCGTGCGAGATCAAGAGCACGCCCTGCCCTTCCGAGGCGCGGCGGCGCAGCTGCTCCGCGAGCAGCTCGTGGCCGTCCGCGTCGAGACCGGCCGTCGGCTCGTCCAGCAGCAGCCACGCCGCTGGCGGCGCGAACAGGCAGGCGAGCGCCGTGCGCCTCCGCTCCCCGCCGCTCATCGCGTACGGATCGCGCGCCAGCCAGCGGCGATCCCAATCGACGGCCCGCAAGGCGGCGTCCGTCCGCCGCTCGAGCTCGGCTTCCGACAGCGCGTACGGGCGAAGCGAGTAGCGAAGCTCTTCCCGCACGGTCCGCAAAAACAGCTGCTCTTCGGGCGATTGGCAGGCATACGCGTAGGCGAGCAGCGCGCGCGGATTCGGCACGAGCCGCGTCCGCCCTAACGTCCGCTTGCGCAGCCACATCGCGTCGTCGCCGAAGGCAGCGGACAGTCCGGCGGGCTCGCGGAGCCCCGCGATCGTCTCGAGGAGGCGGGTCTTGCCCGCGCCATTCGCGCCCGCGAGCACGGTGATCGTCCCTGGCGCCAGCTCCAGCACGTCGGCGGCTGCGGCGGTGCCGCTCCCCGGCCGCGCGCCGGCTTCATCGACGAGCCTGATCCCGTGCAAACGCAGCGATATCGATTGCATGCCGTTCATCGCACCGTCACCTGCCTCAACGCCTCGGCCCAGCCGTCCGCATCGTCGGCCTCGGGGAACGGCGGCCGCAGCCTGCCGGCGCGCGCCAGCTCGAGTGCCAGCCGCGAGACGTACGGCAGCCGCAGGCCGCAGGCCGCGCACGGCGGTTGCTCCGCGCCGACCTCAAGCGGATAGCCGGCGCCGTACAAAAACCGTCCGCCGCTGCCGTCGAACGCGACGCGGCCTGCTGCCATTGCGACCACCCGGTCGCCGGCGCCCAGCTCCTGCAGCCGCTGCGTCACCCACACGACCGCCGTCCCCTCGCGGTGCAGCTTGGCTGCGATGGCGCGCACGCCCCGGCGCGACTGCTCGTCGAGCATCGAGGTCGCTTCGTCGAAGACGATGAGCGGCGTTCGCGTCGCCGAAGCCGCGGCGACGGCCGCCAGCTGGCGCTGGCCGCCGGACAGCTTGTCCCATGTCAGGTCCGCGACGGCATGGAGGCCGGTCTCGATTAAGACCGCTTCCGATTCCGCTACGATTCGCGCCGGCGGCAGTCCGCGCCATTCCAGCGCGAACCGTATTTCCTCCCGCGGCGTTTCCGCGAACAGCTGCGCGTCGGGCTGCTGCATGACGTAAGGCGACGGCAGCGCGCCAGCGAAGCCGCGGTTCCACGTGCCCTGCACGCCGTCGATGACCAGGCCGGCAAGCAGCCGGGCGAGCGACGATTTGCCGCTGCCGTTCAAGCCGACGAGGTTGACCCATTCCCCAGGCCCGAGCTCGAGACGCACGTCTGCCAGCCGCGGCGCCGCCTCCCCCGAATCCGGCGCGCCCGGGATGGTCACGTGCTCCAATACCAATTTGTGCTCAACGCGATCTTCCAACCAGAATTCCCTCTTCCCAAAAGTTTACTCCCATGCTATGATGCTATTTGTTAACCACACACGGATAACAAGGTTAACATTTAGGAGGAGAAAAGACAATGACTACCTTACCGACCAACAGCGCGCAAACCGCCATCGCGGACGTCAAGCGCGCCGATTCCGCAGACTGGATCCGCAGCGTCGTCTTCACCGCTCTGTTCGCCGCGCTCTTCGTCGCCTTCAGCTTCGTGAAGGTGCCGCTGTGGTTCTCGGCCGTGCCGATCACGCTGCAAACGCTCGCCGTCATGCTCGCGGGCGGACTGCTTGGCGCCGGTTACGGCTTCCTCAGCATCTTCATCGTCGTCCTGCTGACGGCAGCCGGGCTGCCGCTTCTCGGCGGCAGCGGCGGCATCTCCGTCATCTTCGGCGCGACGGGCGGCTACATATGGATGTTCCCGCTATCCGCGCTGCTGATCGGGCTCGCCAGCGACCGGCTGTTCGCCCGCGCGAAGAAGCTGAACCGCGGCGGCTATATCCTGCTGTTCCTCAGCCTCGTGCTGTTCAGCGTCGCGCTCGCCTACGCCGGCGGCGTGCCGTGGCTGGCTTACAAAGCGAAGCTGAGCTTCAGCGCCGCGATGACAAGCGGCTGCTATCCGTTCCTGGCCGGCGATTTCATCAAAGCCGCCGTCGGCACGTTCATGATCGGCACGCTCCGCCCGCTGCTCTCAAGACTGCGTTAACCCCGCGGAGGCGCTTGCGCCCTCTATCTCAAGCCCGCCTATAAACCGAGCTCCCGGCGCAGCAGCTGGGTCAGCTCGGCCAAGGTGGGCTTGTTGACCGTAATGACCAGCTTGTCGCCTTGAATCGCCGCGGAACGGACGCGAATCGGCTTCGGCACGCGGCTGCCGAGCGGAATGACGATATCGCCGATATAGCGCTTCGGCAGCGTCAGGCTCCTCAGCTTCGCTTCGTCAACGACGGCCACCAGATTCGGATCGCGCCATTGGACGCGGTAATAGACGACGATACCGGCCGGAATCCGGTTTTTCACCTTGAAATTATAATGCGCGGCGATGCGGCCGTCCTCGATGTCGAAGCGCGCCCCGGTCACCGTCACGTCCGGGCCGTAACGCGGATTGGATGCAATGTACGCCTTGGCGATGTTGTCGACGTCCGCTTCCGAGAGCGTCAGCGTCGTGCTCAAGTTTCTTGCCATATCGATCGCCCGCTGCTTCAGCGCTACGGTCTGGTACGCCAGATCGAGCTTCTCCTGCGGCTTGACATACCACAGCCCCGCGCCCGCCAGAGCGGCGATCAGCACCAGGAAAACGCCGAGCATGAGCAACCCTTTCTTCACCATATCGCGTTCACCCCCGACGCTTCTATTATACGCTTCTACCGCGAGCGCCTTCTAGTCCGGGGGGTTCGCGGCGCGAACGCCACAAAGCCGCGTCCTCATCGGGACGCGGCTTTGTGACGCGCGAACGGACGGCGCGACGGCGGCATACCGGCCTGTCAATCGCCATATCAGCTTTTATCACATAAGACTCATTTTCCTTCGGCTTAGCGCTTCGGCAGCGAACGGACGTAATTGTCCGACACGTCCATCAGCTTCAGGATGTAGTCGTAGTCCCTGCGGTACGGCGCCAAGTCCGTTACCGGCTTCAGCGTTCGCAGGTCGACGGCAGTCCCGTCGTCGAAGCCTTTGCCCGGCACGAACAGAATCTTGTCGTTGAAGAACGAGCCGGTCGGCAAATAATAGCGCGAGCCGATGACGTTATGGTCGATGTTGAGCAGATCGTGCCCGAACGCGGTGAAGTTCGCCTGCTCGAGCGAGATCCCGAGGAGGTTCGCGATCGTCGGCATGATGTCGACCTGCCCGCCGACCCGATCGACCACCTTGCCCTGCTGCTCGCCCGGCAGATGAATGATGAGCGGGATGTTGAAGCGCGACACCTTCGGGTCGTACGGAACGCCGAGCGCCTTCGAGACCGCGCCCGGGTCGTTGTCCGTCGGCTGCAGGCCGAAATGGTCGCCGTACAGCACGAGCACGGTATCATCCCACAAGCCGCTCGCTTTCAGGCGGTCGATCAGCGTGCCGATCGCGTAGTCCGTGTAATTGACGGCCAGCAAATAATTGCCGAGCTGCGTCCCTTTCAGATTGTCCGGCAGCGTCAGCTTGGCGCGGTCCGCCGGCACGTCGAACGGGAAGTGGCTCGACACCGTGATCATCTGCCCGTAGAACGGCTGCTTGGTCTTGGCGATCTCGCCGAGCTTCTCGACGGCTACCCGGTACAGCTCTTCATCCGATGCGCCGAAGCTGTTGAACCGGTCGTTCTTGTAATACGGCTTGTCGTAGTACCGGTTAAAATTGAGCGCCGCGTACAGCTTGTTGCGGTCCCAGAACGTCACGTCGTTGACGTGGAACGTGTCGGCAGCGTAGCCGTTCTGCTGCAGCAGCCGCGGCAGGCTCGGCAGGTTCCGGTCGCCGTAGCCGGTCGACATGGCGATTTTCGCGGTCGGATAGATCGACGTGTTGGACATGAATTCCGCGTCGGACGTATTGCCTTGACCGATCTGTTGGAAGATATGCGGGAAGTACAGGCCTCCGTCTGCCAGCCCGTTCAGCACCGGCGTAATTTCCTTGCCGCCCAGCTTCAAGTGGATCGGGAAGTTCTGGAACGCCTCCATTTGGATAACGATGACGTTCTTCCCCTTCTGCGAGCCGAAGTAGGCGGGCGCGCCGCCCGGCTTGTCCTTGTACGGGTACGTCGCCTGCAGGTCCTTCGCCTGCTTGACGAAGTCCGCCGTGTTGCCCTCGGAGGCGATGCTGTTGTCCTTGGCAGCCTTGATGGCCGCGGACACCTGGTAATTCAGGAAGCCTTCGTCCTCCGCTTCGACGAGCTCGTTCTCGATCGGCATGCCGACGTGGATGATCCGTGCGGACATCGCGACGCAGAGGATGAACAGCGCGCTCAGCGCGACGCGGTACATCGGCGCCGCCGCGGGGAACGCCCTGCCCCGGCTTCCGCGTCTGGCGGCCGCCGCGGCGGCGATCCACACGGCGAGCCCGATCAGCATGTCCGGGAAAAACCAATAGTGGCTCCAGCGGATCGTCGATTCGACGCTGTCCTGAATCTTGGTCACTTGATGCAGTTCATAGAGCGCCGTGTACGTCGGCACCGAGCCGAAATGCTCGAAATAAACGGCCGACGAAAAAAACAGGAGCGACACGAGCAGGTTCAAGCCGCCGTAGGCCCATGCCTTGAGCCGGGCCGGCGTCGCGAGCTCCAGCGCGCACAGGAGCACGAGCAGCGCGGACGCGTCGGCGAACAGCCGCGGCCATTTGATCTCGCCGAACAGGAAGTAGCGAAGCAGCGCCAGCTTGGCGAGCAGGATCGCGGCCGCGATGTAGAACAGCGGGACCCGGAGCTTCCGATCATCCCCCAGCCGCACGACCGATCGATTGGGATTTGATGTCGTGTATGCCATGTATCGTTACGCACCCTCTTTCCTTCAGATGCTGAACCGCTGCCGATAACCGCATTTGCGGCACAGCTCTTCGACCACCTCGCGGCGGGAAAAGCCGTCATACAGGCGCTTCGCCCGCTCGCCCTCGATGATGTCCGAGAACGCGGTTTGGTGAATGTTGCCGAGATCGATCACGCCTTCGCCGTCCAGGCAGCAGGGAATGACGGTGCCGTCCACGAGCACGCCCGCCTGGTTGCGCAGGCCGTGGCAGAAGCCGCGGCTCTCGTCTTCCTTCTCCTTCAGGTCCGGCCATTTGAACTCGTGGTCGTGGTTCAGGTAGATGCGGTCGGCGAGCTTGATGCCCTTGCCCCGCGTATAGTGGTCCTGAATCCGGAACTCGAGCCCGAACGTCCGCTCGAGCTGGTCGAGAATCGCCTGATTGCGCTGCCGCGCGACGTTCGTGGCGTTATCCTCCGTCAAATTCCACAGCCGCAGCGAGATGAGCACGTCCGACGCCGCGACGGCTTCCTTCGCGAACGCGAGCACCTTGCCGATGTAGCCTTCCTTGTCGACCGAGCCCTCGTGGCCGTCGAAGCTGTGCAGCGAGAAGTTGATCTGACGGAGGGCCGGCTTGCCGAGAACTTTCGGTCCGGCCTTGTGGAGCAGCGTGCCGTTCGAGGTCAGATTCACCTTGAAGCCGCGCTCGTGGGCGAGGTCGAGCAAGGTATCGATCTTGGGATGCAGCAGCGGCTCGCCTTTGACGTGAAAATATATATGGTCGGCGTGCGGCTTGATCTGCTCCAGCGTCCGGGTGAAGTCCTCGACGGAGATGAAGCCTTTCGCCCGCTCCGTCGGCGGGCAGAATGAGCAGGCCAAATTGCAGACGCTTGTGATTTCGATGTAAAATTTCTTGAATTTCCTCATGTGCGATGCCCCGTTTCCTTCGTTAAGGCCGGCACCGGCCGGCGACAACATACCCTCCATTATAGGACGCCGGCGCGGGCCATGTCCACTTTCGCGCCCGGTTCTGCCGGATATCGGCACGACATGCAAAAAACAGGACCTTCGGCGAAGGTCCTGTGCGTATTCGGGCTTTAGGCCGGATTGGGAGCGCATGCACGGAGGCTACGCGCGCTGCAGCAATTCGTGCATTTCGTCCTTCGTCCGTTCGACCTTGAGCACGTCCTCGACGGCGATGTCGGGCTTGTTCTCGCCGCGGAACGTCGTGCCTTCGAGCCGGTAGCCGTTCACTCTCGCCATGGAGTAGAACGCGCAAAGCTGGTTGGCGATCCGTACCGCTTGCTCCTTGGTCGAAGCCGCGTACAATGTGTTGCCGAAACTGAGCGGATTGCTGTTGCTTTGAATGTTGACATGGAAGGCCTCGGCTTCGCCGTCCACCTGCTTCACCAAAATTTGGTTGTTGTAACAGTTCAACAAATAATGGACTGTCATGTCATTCACCGCCTGTTCACGAGGTGTCGGCCCGCATATCCGCTTGCCGTACTCCTTATTACACGGGCCTCGCCTTCGTGAAACGGCCGGCAGCCCGCCCGCTTCTATTCTATTCCTCGGCCTCGGAGAAATGCGCCTCGCAAAACGATTCGAGCATCCGCTCCTCCTCGTCCTCCAGCTCGAAATCGTAGTACGCGTCGTTCATCCGTTTGTACAGCTCGTACTTGACAAGCCTCCCGGCTTCTCCGTCGGTGCTGTAGATCGCCCGAATGTACAGCCCTCCTTCGACGTACAGCTCGTCGTCCTCCGCGACGTCGATCTCCAGCTTGAATTCGTATCGCTCCCCGGGCAAAATGCCGAACGGATCCTTGATTTTCTCTACGGTGTAGGCTTCGATCTCGATCAATTTCCTCATCCTTCCTCGCTTCGTGGCTCCATTATACCGTTTTCTCCGCCGGGTTACGAATCGGCGCTGGACGCGGCTAACGGGATGCACGGGCAAGCCGCGGGCGCGCGGAAATCGCCGCAGGGCCGGAGCATCGATCAGCGAGGCGGACAAGCGCGTTAACGGCTGGCGGGCGTCACTCCCGGCATTCCGCGCGCGTCGGCATCGCCTCGGCGGGGATGCGCCGGCCATCCATCGGCACGGTCGCGGCCTGGAACCAGCCGGCGTACCGGAAGACCGGCCCGAGCAGCGGATTGGCCACGTCGACCGTGATCCGGAAGCAATCGGCCTCGTCGTCGTACCACTCGTGCACCTCCGCCCGGCCCGTCAGCCGCTCGGGGAAGCGGAACCCGACCGGCCCTTCGTAGAAGCGCTGCTCACCCGAGCGGATCAGGATGCCGCCGCGCGGCGAGGCCGCCATCTCGAGGTCGACAGCCAAATGCTGCTTCGTGCCCAAATAATCGACGATGCGCCCGCGCTCCCGGCTGTAGATCATCGTCGCGTCGAACTTGCGGACAGCGTCCGGGAAGCGGAACCGGCGGCTCCATGTGACCGTCTCGCGGCCGAAATCGTCCATGTACGCGTAATTGGCGATCGTGAATGGAATGCCCGCGCCCGCCCGCGGGAACATGATGTGGCGCGCCGTGCCGAGCCAGAGCGGTCCCGCCGCCCACTTGTTGTACCAGATCCGTTCCATGACGCCTTCGCCGATGGAGGCGATGCCGTCCCGGCTGCCGAAGCCGAACCGCTGCCGAATTCGCGGATGCAGCTTTGCGAACGCCGTCCCGAGCGCGCGCTCGTTGATCGAGCCCGCCGTCATCGCGCCCGCCCTCCCTTCGGCCGCGGCGCGCGCAGGCAGCGTCCGGCGTCCGGAAGCTCCCGCGCCGTCAGCGCGGCGGCCAGGCTGAGCGCGGCCATGCCGGCGCCGAGCAGCGCCGGATTGAACGGCGAGCGCAGCAGCGCGGGATCGCCGGCCGCGCCGAGTCCCGCGAGCAGCAGCAGCAGCGGCGCCTGCGCAGCGAGAAACCGCCCGCGGCGGTGCAGCGGCAGCGTGGCGAGGCCGAGGCCGGCTTCGCCCAAGCCCAGCAGCTGCGCCGCGAGCGGCTCGCAGCCGGCCGGGATCCAGCCCGTCGCCGCCAGGATCGCGAGCTCGCCGGCGTCCGGGAACAGCAGCTTCGGCAGCAGCCCCTGCGCCAGCCACAGGCAGGCGAGCGTCCCGGCGCACGCGTAATGGACGACGGCCTGCCGCAGCGCGGCCCGCGGCGGTATGCCCGCTTCAATCCACAGGCGGAGCGCGTCGAAGCTCCAAGCCGTGGCGTAGCCGAACAGCGGACGGAACGCGAAGCGGTCGAATAGACGGCCGAGCGGGCCGAAGCGCGGCCGGTAGTCGAACTGCGTAATGAACCGGACGCCTTCGTTGCCGTTACCGGCGCTTCGGTGATCGCTTCGGTTATCGCTTCGGTGGTCGCTTCCGCCATCGTTTCCGTCCATGCTTCCGTCGGCGCTTGCTTCTTCGGGCGCATTGGCCGCCCTGGCTTTCCGGTCCCTCTTCGGCGGCACGTATCTCCAGTAACCTGTTACCCGGCTGATCAGCGACAACGGCTGGCCGGAGCGGAATACCAGCGTGGACAACCGTTCGCCGCTCTTCGTATACATCGCCGTCCGCGACTCGCCCGTGCCGGCGATCGCGAGGCCGAACCCGATCCGCGTCGCGTACGCGAACGTTTGCGGCGCCTCCGGGGTCGCGCGGGGCAGGTACGTGATGTCCGTAAACCGAAGATCCCACTGCCGGTGCAGCTCCGGCCGCTGCGTATGGTTCCACAGCGTCTCCATGTCGGTGCGGATGATCGTTTCGACGTATATCGGTTTGCTTCGCTTCATGGTCCACACGTCAGCTCCTCTCGAGGCCAAGTATAATGGCTGCCGCCGGGCCTCGGGCAGAACCAACTTTCATGGTACGCACGGCGAAGAGGGTACTAGAATCTCTAGTACCCCTAGGCCCATTGCGTTTGCCTGCGTCTCTTCCGGCCGCACCAGCGTGGCTTCACGCCCGCGGTTCCTCCGATCCTCCCGCCCCGTCGCGCCCGCCGTCCGGCTTCTCCGGCGCCAGCCCGATCCGCCTCACTTTCTCGACGGCTTCCTTGCTGCTGCGGACGCCGAGCTTCTTCAGCATCTTGTTGACCTGGTTCTTCAGCGTGCTCTCCGCCTTGAACAGCTTGCGCTCGATCTGCGGCTGCGTGTAGCCCGCTTCGATCAGCTCGAACACCTCGCGCTCCGCCGCGGTGAGCGGCTTCAGCTGCTCCTCCCGCTTCAGCCGGGCGAACTCCTTCAGCAGCGCGTCCATCGGCGCCGAATGATGGTACGCCGCGCGGATGGCGTGCGGCAGATGGAGATAGTTCGTCTTCTCGATATAATTGACGGCGCCGGCCGTGAACGCCTTCGTCATGACCGTCTCCTCGCTCATCGACGTCAGCATGATGATCTTGGCCCGGGGCGCGAGCTCATGGATCTCCATCGCCGCGTAGATGCCCTCGAGCTTGCGGTCGGTCAGCTGGATGTCCATGAGAACGACATCGAACGCCAGCGTGCGGGCGAGCGACGCCGCTTCCGCCGCGTTCGTAGCCGCCCCGACGACGAGCAGATCCTCCTCCCGGTTCAGAAAGGCGGTGATGGCTTTGATCCAGCCGGGATCGTCCTCGACCAGAACTACGCGGATCGCATTCATGTCCGTACATTCAGTCCTTCCGTTGTTTCTTGCGCGGGAATGCCAGCGTCACGCGCGTGCCGCGGTCCGGCTCGCTGCCTACGGCAAGCGTCCCTCCGCTCAGCTGCATGACGCTGTACGCGTACGACAAGCCGAGCCCGTAATTGTCGGTGCGGCTCTTCGTGCTGAAGAACGGCTCCAGAACGCGCCGCTGCAGTTCCTTCGGAATGCCGGGACCGTCGTCCGCCACCGTCAGCAGCACGTGCCGTTTGGTGCCGTCCAACGTCAGCCGCAGACGGCCGCCCCGTTCCATCGCCTCGGCCGCGTTCGCGATCAGGTTGCCGATCGCCTCCCGCAAGTGAACGGCGTCCAGCATCAGCAACGGGCGTTCGAGCACGCTGAACGAGGCGGCGATCCCGCGCGCTTCGAGCTCGTCGGCATGCCGGGCGAGGCAATCGCGGACGACGGCTTCCAGCGCATGCGGCTGCTCACGCAGGACGATCGTCTTCGTCTGCCCGTGAATGCGCGTCACCATGTCCAATAAATGCGCGGAGGATTGCGAGATGATGGCGAGATGCTGCCGCGCTTCGTCGTCGTCCTCCGGCAGCCGATGGCCGAGATTGAGCGTGCTGAGCGAGATTTTGCCGAGTTCGTTCTTGATCGTATGATTGAGCATCGCCGTGCCCGAGCTGACCGCCTCCATCGTCGCGTCGAGCGGATCGCGCTCGAGCCGCAGCTTGACGCCGAGGAAGCCGTACATGAACACGCACAGGAGCGCCATGGCGAGCGAATAGATGACGAAGACGGAGATGTAGGTGAAGAAATCGAAGTCCGGTTCGATCGCCCGGGCCACGTTGATGAACACGAGGGCCGCGAGCACGGTGGGCACGATGATCAGCGCCGTCAGCAGCCGGCTCCGTCTGCGCCGCGGATCCGACTCCGCCAGCAGTGCGCGCAGCAGCACCCAGCAGGAAGCGGCGTAATACGGCCCCACCCAACAGAGCAGCAGGCCGAAGTCGACGCGGATCGCCGGCTCCATCGGCGTCACGGCGAGCGTCGCGGCGGCCGGGATCAGCAGCGCGGCTTGCAGCAGCGCGCGGTTCCTCCGGCGCCTCGGCCATGCCTCGGCGTACGTCAAGCTGAACGCGAGAATGCCCAGCGGGGTCCACGTCTGATTGACGTAGACCGCTGCGTCCGCGACGCGCGGCTGGCCCGCCTCGCGCAGCGCCTCCTCCAGCCCGCCGACCGCGGCGCACGCCAGGAAGAACGCCGCCCAGCGATTCGCGGTGCCGCGCGGGTTCGCGAGCAGCAGCACGGCCGCCGCGGCCGACAATGCGAAGAAATAGAAAATCACGACGTTGCCCTGAGCGCTCCTTCGCGCCGGAGCAGCTCCGCCTTCATCGCGATGCCGGCACGGAAGCCGGTCAGCGCGCCGTTCTTGCCGAGCACGCGGTGGCAGGGCACGAAGAACAACACGGGATTCGCCCCGATCGCGCCGGCGACCGCCCGCACCGCGGATGGACGGCCGAGCCGCTCCGCGACGTCCGCGTAAGCGCGCACTTCGCCGGAGGGAATGAGGCGAAGCTCCTGCCAGACGGACAGCTGGAACGCGGTGCCCCGCAGGTCGATCGCAACGTCGGCGTCCCGCGCGCCGTCTTCCAGATACGCGCGGATCGCCGCCGCGTAAGGCGCCATCGCCGCGTCGTCGCGCCGCGGTTCGGTCCCCGGCAGCTGCCGGGCGGCCCAGCCGGCCAGTTCTTCGTAGGCGGCCCCCGGCGTGCCGATATAGCACAGCCCCTTGCCGGTAGCCGCGATATGCATGGACCAATCGCCGCTCCCGAGCAGCGACCAATATAGAGTATCGTCTGATTTACGCATGACGGTCACCTTCCCTCGAATGGTTCGGCGCGCGATGCGCCAGCCGGTATTGCGTCGGCGTGCAGCCGGCGGCCTTCTGGAACGCGGTCGCGAAATGAGCCGCGTTCGGCATGCCGACGTCCCCGCCGACCTCGGCGATCGCGGCCGCGGTTTCGCGCAGCAGCGTTTTCGCTGCTTCGATTCGCACGCGCAAGAGGTAGTCGGCGGGAGATTCGCCCCAGACCCGCTTAAAGGTGCGCTGCAGATGGTACGGACTGACGTGCTGCTGCTCGGCCAGCGCATCGAGCGTGATCCGCTCCGGGTAATGCGCCCGGATCGATTCCGCGATCGCGTCGACCCACTCTTCGTCCGGCAGCCGCAGCCCGTCCGGCTTGCACCGCTTGCACGGCCGGAAGCCCGCTTGCGCCGCGTCCGCCGCGATGTTGAATATACGTACGTGCTCGCGCATCGGCTCCCGCGACTTGCAGGACGGCCGGCAAAAAATACGCGTCGTGCTGACCCCGTAATAAAACGCGCCGTCATGCGCCGCGTCGCAGCCGACGATCGCGGTCCACTGCGCGTCCGACGGCGTCTCGTTCGTTAGAACGGTCATGCGCCTCACCTCCACAACGCAAAGTATACCCGCTTTAACGGCTGTATGTAAGGCCTGCCCGAATGAAAAAGCAAGATTGCGAAAGGCCCGCCGCCCGTTATATGGTACAACTAGTACAGAGAGCCGGGAACGTCTCTGCCCGGACGAAGGAGGATGCGAAAGCATGGCAGCTGCAATTACGATCGAGACGCCGGGCGTCTTCGATTTCGCGCAGATCTTCGATTATTTGAACCGGTCCGCCAACGAGTGCCTATACGAGGCGGACGCCGCGTCCGTGACCCGGCTCATGCCCGCGGGCGGCGCGCCTGTGCTCGTCCGGCTGTCGGCGCGCGCGGACGGCGCGCTGACGGCGGAATGCCCCGCCTTGACGGAGCCGCCGGACGACGAGACGTTACGCGCCGTTGCCGCGTATATCCGCGAATGGTTCGACATGGACCGGGATTTGAGCGGCTTCCTGGCGCTCGCTTCGCGAGACGAGGTGCTGGCTCCCGCGGTTCGGCGGTTCCGCGGCCTGCGCATTGTCGGCATCGCCGATTTGTTCGAAGCGCTCTGCTGGGGCATCATGGGGCAGCAGATCAACCTGGCCTTCGCCTACACGCTCAAGCGCCGCTTCGTGGAACGGTACGGCGATTCCGTCCGATGGAACGGGCGCGTCTACTGGACGTTCCCGGCGCCGGAGCGGATCGCGGCGATCGATCCCGCCGAGCTCCGCGGCCTGCAGTTCACGGGGCGGAAAGCCGAGTACGTCGTCGGCGCCGCGCGGCTGATGGCCGAAGGCGTCCTGTCCAAAGCCGGCCTGCTCGCGCTGCCGGATTGGACGGCCAGGGAGAAGGCGCTCACCGCCATCCGCGGCATCGGGCCATGGACGGCGCACTATGTGCTGATGCGCTGCCTGCGCAATCCCGGCGCGTTCCCGCTCGAGGACGTCGGGCTGCACAATGCGCTCAAGGTTGCGCTCGGCCGCGAAGAGAAGCCGCCGCTCGCCGAGATCCAAGCGCTTGCGGCACCGTGGGGCGAATGGAAGGCGTACGCGACGTTCTATCTGTGGCGCCTCCTGTACTGAGACGGCCCGCATCCGTCACACGCGACCCAACGAAAAAAACCGCCTGAGCGGCGGCTTAAAAATCGAATTCCGATTTCGGTTTTTTCGGTTGTCGTTTGATTTTGTTTTGCACGGCCGGCAAATGCCTCATGCTGCGATGCATGGGGCCTTTGCAGATCGGGCAGCTTTGCTCCCGCTCGGCGAATTCCTCGCGCACCCACGCTTTGCACTCCGGATTTTTGCACTTCCAAATCTTCGTCGGAATCAATTTCGGTTTGTCTTCTTCGGTCGTAGCCAAGTTGTAAGCATCCTTTCCATTCATCAAGCATGTTCAGTGGTTTCATGACTTTTCATTTGACGTTTGCGTTTTTCGCGTTATCTTATCTAATAAGAAAAGCCGAATTGCATATGTAAATCGTTTTCTAGGCTTCCGCGGCTGCTGCTCGATTATCTATTCTCCCCCATCATCGCCTGTCTTACGTTCGGCATTTGCATGCACGCGCAATTTCCGGCCGTTCCCGCGGCGGCGTGGATCATCGGCATCGCCCGGAAAACGATCCCTCGCGCAATCGGCATCATTATTATAATCGCCTGCGCCCTTTCTGTCACACCCGTCTCGCGAAAGCCGCCGGACGCCGGTAAGACGGCTCGACACGCGCCCAGCGGACAACGCAAAAAAGCACCTGAGGCAGGTGCTTTTTTGCGTTGTCCGATTCTCCGAGAGCGAGTCCGTATCAGTCGTTGACGGTATTGGCCGCGGCGCCGAGGCCGCCCGTCTCGATCAGGCTGCGAAGATCCGGTTCGATGGCCGACGGATCCGTCGGCGCCGGGTACTGCTTCAGGACGTTGCCCTGCCGATCCACGAGAAACTTCGCGAAGTTCCAATCGATGTCGCCCGTATGGTATGGCGCCGGCACCGCGTCGACGAGGTACTTGTAAAGCGGATGCGCGTCCTCGCCGCGCACGTCGATCTTCGCGAACATCGGGAACGTCACGTTGTAGTTCAGCTCGCAAAACTGCGCGATCTCCTCGTTCGTGCCCGGCTCTTGGTTCTTGAACTGGTTGCACGGAAACCCGAGCACGACGACGCCTTCGTCCTTGAAGGTCTCGTAGATGTGCTGCAGCCCCTTGTAATGCGGCGTCAGGCCGCAGGCGCTCGCCGTGTTGACGATCAGCAGGATCTTGCCTTCGTACGGCTTCAGCGTCGCCGGCTTGCCGTCGATCGTTCTCACTTCATAATCGTAAATAGACATGCTCGTCCCTCCCGAAATCGCGTTGATTTCATTAAATTGCATAAAATCATTATAGCCTAATGCGCGATTCCGGGGCAAATCCGAATTCGGGACGCGCGCCGGTTCAGCCTTCCCGTCCGAAGGCGATCTGCAGCTGGCCCGCGAGCTGCTCCGCGTCCTCCCAGACGATCGGCCGGACGCCTGCCGGCTTGTCCGCCGCCGAAGCGGAGCTGCGCGTCCAGGTTACCGGAATCTCGTTGCCGAGCGCGTAGCCGGCGTACATCCACGTCTCGGCTCCCGGCGCCGAGATGTCGGCGATGAGCATCTTGCAGGTCAGCACCTGCTCGAGTGCCTCCTGCATGGACTTGCCGTCCGCGAGGCGCCCCTCTTCCCGCTCCACCAGCTTCGGCGAGTAGCCAAGCTGGATCAGTCGCGGAAACACCGTGTTCATCCACTCCCGCGTCATGTCTTCCTCGTGCTCCGGAAGCAGCACGAAGCAAGGCTTGAGCGCCTTGCCCGACGCGCTGGATTCCGCCTCCAGCCAGCCCTTCTCCGTCATCCGGAACGTCGAGCCGATCCGCTCGATCATGCCGTCTTCCTTCAGCTTCTCGGCGATGTATACGAGCTCCTGCAAATTCATCGAATACGTCAAATTATAGCTTTGCGCGAAATGATTGATGACGACCGGTTCGCCCGGCCCTCTCGCGTGACGGTGCAAGTACCGCAGGAGGCGCAGCCCCTTGTCCTCGGTCGTCAGCGGCACGAGCGGCGACTGCAGAATGTCGTCCTTCCCGTCGAAGGAAACGATGACCGTCTCTTCGCAGTCGCTCTTCTCGCGGATATAGGCGGAGATGATCGGGAACATGCTTCGCTTGTCCCCGTAGGACAGCTGGCGGAACGGCTCGTAGCTGCCGTCCTTCAAGCCGTAGGACGCGCTCGGCGAGCACAGGCAGTTCATGTACCATTCGCTGCCGCCTTTATGTTTGACCTGCACGAGCGAATCGCAGAACAGGCATCGTTTCTGATCCAAAACTTCCATGAGTGCGTTCATCCTCCCTTTGTCTCTATGAAGGATTCGGATCATCGGCCCCGATAGAGGGTGCCGGAGCCATTAAGCTTTTCTCATGTTTGATGTACCCCGATCCGCGCGTTCTGAAGCGGCCCAAATACTGCCAGTCCAGACGATGGCGTCCCCCGCCGCGACATTCGCCGCCACCTTGTCCCGCGGCAGCCGCAGCGTCTTGTCGCCGATCTCCGCCGTCACGCCGTCCGCTCCGGCCTCCGTCACGATGCCGACGCGCCGGACGACGCAGCTCGCACCTTCGGCTGCCCCTGCGCTTTCACCCGCCGATTCTCGCATTCCGATCCGCCCCCTTCGCGAGAAGGACGACCGCGCCGCTGCGCCGATCGTCCTTCCATGTCCGTCAGGCCGCGAAGCATCGCGCCGCGCTGCCCGTCCGTCGTTAATCGCGCTCGTAAATCGAACCCGACCGGCTCGCGTAAAATTCCGCGTATACCTTCTCGGCGTACGCGTCCGTCATGCCCGCGATGTAATCCGCCACCATGCGCTCCCACGGCCACTTGCTGCGCTGCCGCTCATAGTTCTCAAGCCAGTCCGGCGGGATGATAAGCCGCCCCGTCTCCGGCGCCTTGAAGCTGTCCCACAGCCGCTCGATCATGATCTCGCTCCGCTTGTGCAGCCGCTGCACGCGGAAATCCTTGATCAGCGTCACCCAGGCCAGCTTCTTCAGAATCTCCATCGTCCGCAGCAGCTCCAGATCCTGCACGCCGTCGCGGATGAACGTTACGCGCTTCCAGCCGGTGGCGGGATCGTCGATGATGCCGACGCCGCTCACGAACTTGCGGACCCAGCGCGCCTTCATCTCGCGCCGCGTCCGGGACGGCTCCCGGCCGCATTCGATGTAGACCGTCTCCCACTGCTGCAGATAATGATGAAGCGCCTGCCGCACCATCTGCATCATGTCGACTTCCTCCCAATGCATGACCGCGTTGCCGGGATCGTCGACGATCTCCTGCATGACGCTCGCCACGAGCCGGTCATCCTCGAACAGGCTCGGATTCATCTGAATTTTGCCGGCGCGGATGCCGTCCTCGATGTCGTGCGTCGAGTAGGCAATATCATCGCACAGATCCATCAGCTGGGCTTCGAGCGTCGCGACGTCGTCCGGCATGCCCCACGCCTTGCGGAGGCCGGCGATGCCCTCCCATTCCATGCCGTAGACGCCCTTGAGCCGTCCGGGGTCGTCCAGGCAGAACGGATACTTATTGATCGCGAGCAGCACCGCAGCCGTCAGATCGAGGCCGCTGTCGCTGCCCGCGCGCTTCTCGAGGAACATGAGGATGCGGAAATTTTGGGCGTTGCCCTCGTACTTCATCCCGCATTCCGCCGACAAAATCTCGTTCAGCACTTCCTCGCCCTTGTGGCCGAACGGCGGGTGGCCCAGATCGTGCGCGAGCGAAGCGACCTCCACGACCTCGGGATCCATGACCAGCCCGGGATGCTCGCGACGCGCGAGAAACGGATTCGCCTTGCACAGCTTGCGCGCGACCTCGCGGGCGATCTGCGACACCTCCAGCGAATGCGTCAGCCGCGTCCGGTAGTAGTCGCCGGAGCCGGCGCCGAACACCTGCGATTTGCCTTGCAGCCGGCGGAACGCCGGCGATTGGATCAAGCGGGCGTAATCTTTCTCGAACTCGTCCCGGTCCTCGCTGGAGTGGATGTTCTCGAAGTCAAACAACCGCATCTTGCGCACGTTCATGCCTCATCCGCCTCCCTCATTCGTTTGTTCTTTATTTTATGTAGAACGTTCGGGAATAGCAATAAAAAAACCTCGCAAGCTGACGATGCAGGACAGATGGCCTGACGTCAGCTTGTGAGGTTGTGGTTAGGCTTATGATGCAGTCCGGCAATCAGCCTTCCAGCAGGAGCGATTCCGGATCTTCCAGCAGCTGCTTGACCGTCACGAGGAAGCGAACCGCTTCCGCGCCGTCGACGATGCGGTGGTCATAGGACAGCGCGATGTACATCATCGGACGGTTTTCCATTTCGGTATCGTTGATCGCGACCGGACGCACCTGGATTTTGTGCATGCCCAGGATGCCGACTTGCGGCGCGTTCAGGATCGGCGTGGAGAGGAGCGAGCCGAAGACGCCGCCGTTCGTGATCGTGAAGGTGCCGCCCTGCAGGTCGTTCAGCGACAGCGTGTTAGCGCGTGCTTTGGACGCCAGCTCGCCGATTTGCTTCTCGATCTGCGCGAAGCTCAGACGGTCCGCGTCGCGTACGACCGGCACGACGAGGCCTTCCTTCGCGGAAACCGCGATGCCGATATCATAGTACTGCTTGACGAGAATATCTTCGCCTTGGATTTCGGCGTTCAGCAGCGGGTACGCCTTCAGCGCGCCGATGACCGCCTTCGTGAAGAAGGACATGAAGCCGAGACCCACGTCGTGCTTCTCTTGGAACGCTTGCTTGCGGCGCTTGCGCACGTCCAGGATCGCCGTCATGTCGACTTCGTTGAACGTCGTCAGCATCGCGGCCGTGTGCTGCGCTTCGACGAGGCGCTTCGCGATCGTCAGGCGGCGGCGGGACATCTTGCGGCGCTCGGCCGGCTTGCCGGCTTCCGCGGCAGGCTGGGCCGGTGCGGCGGGAGCGGCGGGAGCCGCAGGCGCCGTCGGACGCGTGCCATGCGCTTCGATGTCGGATTGGCGGATGCGGCCAAGCGGGTCGACTGCCTGTACTTGCGACAGGTCAATGCCGCGCTCGCGCGCCAGCTTGCGCGCGCCCGGCGTCGCCGATGCGGCGGCGTCGGCTGCCGGAGCGGCAGGCGCAGATGCCGCGATCGGCGGCGATGCCGGCACGGCAGGCTTTATTTCCGGCTGCTCGGCAGCCGGCTGGCTTGGGGCCGCTGCCGGCACTGCGGCTGGTTGGCTCGGCGCAGCGGCGCCGGAGCCGCTGCCGATCGTGCCGATCGTCTCGCCGACGGCAACGGTGTCGCCTTCGGCGCGCAGCAGGGAATCGATCGTGCCCGCTTGCTCGGCGCTGATTTCAATGTTGACCTTATCGGTTTCGAGCTCCGCCAGCACGTCGCCGACGTTGACGCTGTCGCCGGCTTTGACATGCCATTTGGAAATTGTGCCTTCTACGATGGATTCGCCCATTTCGGGTACTTTGATATCACTCATGGCTCGTTCTCTCCTTGCCTGATTCGCTGGATTTAATTTTGCTTGCTGCGGTTAAGCGCGACGGAAACGATCCGCTGCTGTTCCATGTTGTGAATGTAATGGAAGCCGCTTGCCGGGCTGGAACGCTTCGGACGGCCGATGTAGCGGACCGTCGTGCCCGCTTTGACGCGCGCGCGAATCCGCGGTTCGACGTAGTTCCAGGCGCCCATGTTTTGCGGTTCTTCCTGTACCCAGAGCACTTCTTTCACGTTCGGGTAACGCGCGATGATTTGTTCCACGTCGGTTTTCGGGAACGGATAGAGCTGCTCGACGCGCACGATGTGCAGCCAGTCCCAATCGTCGGCGGCTTGGTCGTCCTTCAGCTCGAGGGCCGCTTCCAGATCGATCGCCATCTTGCCGGAGCAGAAGATCAGACGCTCCACCTTGTCCGCCTTCTTGCCGAGACCCGGCTGCTCGAGCACCAGCTTGAAGGAGCCGTTGCTCAGCTCGGCCGGATCCGAAGCGACGCTCGGGTTCCGGATGAGGCTCTTCGGCGCCATGACGATGAGCGGACGCGCCTCCTCGGTATTGAGAATGGCCGCCTGGCGACGAAGCAGGTGGAAGTATTGGGCCGCCGACGTCATGTTGACGATCGTTAGGTTGTCTTCCGCCGCCAGCAGCAGGAATCGTTCCAGCTTCGCGCTGGAGTGCTCCGGCCCATTGCCTTCGTAGCCGTGCGGCAGCAGCATGACGAGGCCGGATTTCTCCTGCCACTTCACGCGGCCGGCCGTCACGAACTGGTCGATGATGACTTGGGCGCAGTTCGCGAAGTCCCCGTATTGCGCTTCCCAGATGACGAGCGTTTCCGGCGAGAACACGTTGTAGCCGTATTCGAAGCCGAGCACGGACGCCTCGGCGAGCGGGCTGTTATGGACGGCGAACGATGCCTTCGCCTGCGGCAGCGTGTGCATCGGCGAGAACGTCTGGTTGTTCTCGACGTCGTGCAGCACGATATTCCGGAACGCGAACGTGGCGCGCTCGGAATCTTGGCCGCTCAGGCGGATCGGCGTGCCGTCGGCCAGAATCGTCGCGAACGCCAGCGCTTCCGCTTGGCCCCAGTCGACCTTGCCGCCTTCGTTCAACGTGTTGGCGCGGCGTTTCAGGATACGGTCCAGCTTGTCGTACACCTTGAACCCTGCTGGCCATTGCAGCAGCGCTTCGTTGATCGGGATCAGCTTCTTCAGCGGCACGCCCGTCACGATGTCTTTCTTGCGGCGCTTGCTGCCGACTTCGTCGGCCTTCGGCTGCTTATAGGCTTTATCATTTGCTTTCACTTCATCCAGCGCAGCCTGCAGTTTCGCGAGGCCTTCGCGGCGCATCGCTTGGACCTGCTCTTCGGTCACGAGGCCCTTCTCCTTCAGGCGCTCGGCGTAGATGACGGCAGGGACCGGATGCTTGCGCAGCTTCTGGTACAGCAGCGGCTGGGTCGTTTCCGGATCGTCCGTCTCGTTGTGGCCGTGGCGGCGGTAGCCGATCATGTCGATCAGGAAGTCCTTGCCGAACTTCTGGCGGTACTCGCACGCCATGCGGACCGCGGCGATGCATGCTTCCGGGTCGTCGGCGCTGACGTGCACGATCGGGATTTCATACCCTTTCGCCAAGTCGCTCGCGTAATACGTGGAGCGCGAATCCTTGCTTTCCGTCGTGAAACCGAGGCGGTTGTTCGCGATGATGTGGATCGTGCCGCCGTTCTCGTAGCCGGCCAGCTTCTTGAAGTTGAGCGTCTCCGCTACGATGCCTTCGCCGGCGAACGCCGCGTCGCCGTGGATGATGATGGCCGCCGCGCTGCCGAAATCCGCGACCGGGTAGCCCGGCTTGGAGCGGTCGTCCTGCGCCGCGCGCGTGAAGCCCTCGACGATCGGATTGACGTACTCCAGGTGGCTCGGGTTGTTCGCGAGCGTGATGCGCGTCTCGACCGTCTCGCCTTCCTTCACCGAACGGTGGGCCCCCAAGTGGTACTTCACGTCGCCGGTATAGCCGGTGTTGATGCCGAGCGCGCCTTCGGACGGGAACAGCTCCTGATCCTTGACCGGCGAATGATGGAACTCGGAGAATAGCGCCGCATACGGCTTGCCGAGTACGTGCGTCAGCACGTTCAGCCGCCCGCGGTGCGCCATGCCCATCAGAATATGCCGGGCGCCGTCATGAGCCACTTCTCTCACGACTTCGTCCAGCATCGGCACTAAGCTATCGGTTCCTTCGATCGAAAAGCGCTTCTGCCCGACAAACGAACGGTGCAGGAACGTTTCGAATTGTTCGACGTCGATGAGGCGCTGCAGCAGCGCGATGCGCTCCTTCGCGGTCATCGGCTTGGAGGCCATGCCGATCTCGGCTTGGCGGCGAAGCCAGAGGCGTTCGTCCTGCTCGTGGATATGGGCGAATTCGAAGCCGAACGACTTCGTGTATACGTCCTTCAAGTGTTGAATCGCTTGCTTGCCGTTGCCGATCGACTCCGGCGCTTCTTCCCAGATCAGCGAGGCGGGAATGGCTTCGAGATCGGCGTCCTTCAGCTTGAACGTGGCCGGCTCGATCAGGCGGGTGTCCGGCGCCGGCGTCAGGCCGAGCGGATCGTTGTCGGCCGCCAAGTGACCGAACGTGCGGATGTTCCGGACCAGCTTCCCGGCGTCGACGATTTTTTTCAAATAAGCGGGGTCGACCGTCTTGATGCTATTGGAACCGTCCGTCGTTACCTTCAAAGGGGGGTTCACGTTCACGTTGCTGCTGGCCGAGACGGACGGCGGCGGTCCCCACTTCTCGAAAGATGCTCTAACGGCGGGATCTACGTCGTCAGGATTGCGCAGGTATTGCTCGTACATTTCTTCAATGTACCCCAGGTTGGGACCGTAATAGAGCTCCCAGGGCGACTTGCGGTCATTGCTCTCTGCTGTCATTAACGGCTACCTCCATCAAAAGTAAGTACAACGGGATCCTAAAAGTCCTTCTTATTACATTAACCCGTCATAGCGTTCATCCATACATGATACCAGAACTATTTGGGAGGAACAAATAAAGCGACAAATCTCCTCATAATCTTCATATTTACATCCCGAGGATTCGACAATACTGGGATAATCCGTAAAAAAAAGCTGCCCGCGTCCAATAGCGACGCCGCGGCAGCCTTTTAAGCTAGTATGACCTGCGTTCAACGAGCCGGGAGAACCTCTTCTTCGTCATCCGTCTCGCCCTCTTCGTCCGGTGCGCCCTGTTTCAAGCCGTTGATCAGCAGCGCGGTAATCAGAATGAACGCGACGAGCGCCAGGAACGGAATCGTGACGTAGCCGCCGAACCAGTCCAGGTAATCCTCGCTGCACGGCACGCCGACCGTGCACGGCAGCACCTTGGCCAGCGCGGGAATCTGCTGCTCCAAGTAGTGATACAGCGAGATGCAGCCGCCGATGATGGATAAAGGCAGCACATACCGGATGATTTTGCGATCTTGATAGTAGCTGGCGACGCCTAGCAGGATAACGATCGGGTACATGAAGATCCGCTGATACCAGCACAGGTTGCACGGGATGAATTTCATGATTTCGCTCAAGTAGAGACTGACGCCGACCGCGACGATCGAGACCACCCAGGCGAAATAAAGCGCGTAGCGTCGGAACAATCCCGGGATCGGCGACATCGTCATTCAGCCGAATCCTTCAGCGCGTCCTCGATAGCCGCCTTGATCGCGCCGTAGTCGGCGAAGTTGCCGGTGAATTCTTTGCCGTTAATGAACAGCGTCGGCGTCGACCGCACGTTGGCCTTGATCGCGGCCGAGTTGTTTGCGTTCACTTCCTTGATGTACGTCTGGCCGTCGATGTCCTTCTTCAGCAGATCCGCGTCGACGTCGATCCCGTTATACTTCGCGAGCTTCACGAGATAGTCGGGCGTCGCCCAGATCGTCTTCTCGTCGGGCTGGTTCTTGTACAGCGCGTCGTAGTATTTCCAGAACGCGTCATTGCTTTGGTGGAAGACGGAATGCGCCGCCAGCGAAGCGGTCGTGGAGTCCGGCCCGATGAAGGGGAAATCCATGAAATAGAGCGCAACCTTGCCGGTATCGACATATTCCTTCTCCAGCACCGGCTTCACCTGCTGGCTGAAAATCTGGCAGGACGGGCATTTGTAGTCGCCGAACTCGACGATCTTGACCGGCGCGTCGGACTTGCCGAGCACGGGCAGACTGGCGTAATCGAAGTCGGTCGGATTCGATCTCGGCGTGAAGATCAGCGCCGCGACGATGCCGAGCACGACGACGATCGCGGTCCCCCAGATCAGCTTCCTCATCGTCTTGCGCTGTCGTTCCAGCCGTTCCTGCTCGGCCTTGCGCTGGCTCTTGTAGGTGGACTTTTTTATCGGTTGCGTCATCGGTTCCCTTCCTTTTCTATCAGTCTACCCAAATTGTAAGAGCCGTGCTGGTAGATGTCAATTCGCGTAAGGGGCGAGCACGGACAGCGCCGCGCCTTCCGGAAGGACGTCCCGGACCGGGCCCATCACCGCTTCGTCGGCCAATTCGCCGCCGAAGATCGTCGCGATGCCCTCGTCGTCGCGCTTGCGGATCAGCCGGCCCATGCCCTGCCGCAGCCGAAGCAGCATGTAGGGCATGTCCACGTCCCGGAACGGGTCGGCCGCTTCCCGGCGCTTGGCCGCGAATACGGGGTCGCGCGGCGGGAACGGCAACGACCAGACCAGCACGTGCGACAGCGAAGGCCCAGGAATGTCCAGCCCTTCCCACAGCGTGACGGCGCACAGGACGCTAGCCTCGTCGCGCTGGAAGTCCGCGATCAGATGACTGATCTCCGCGTCCCCTTCGTAGAGGAAGCGGAACTCGCCGAAACCGGGCACGCCGGCGATGCCTTCGCGAAACCGCGCCTGCTCCTCCCGCGACGGGAACAGGAGCAGTGCCCGGCCCGCCGACTGCTGCAGCCGCCCGAGCGTCAGCCGAAGCTTCGCGGCGGCGTCCGTCTCGGCCGAGACCGCCACCGCCATTCGGTGTTCGTAGTCGTACGGCGATGGGACGGAGAACGACAGCGCGTCCTCGATGCCGAGGCTGTAGGCGATGTAGCGGAACGAGCCGCCCGCGGAGAGCGTCGCCGACGAGAAGACGACCGGCATGCCGCCCGAAAATACCCGCTCCTTGAGCATCTCCTTCACGAGCTTCGGCATGATGACGAGCGTCGTGCCGTCCGGGTCCCGCTCCGCCCAGGAGATCAGCCCTTCCGGCTGCTTGTACAGGCGCAGCGCGGTCTGGAGCATGTCCAGATGCTCCTCCACGATCGTCAGCTGGTACGCGTCGATCGTGAACATGCCGCTCTCGAAGACGAGCTCCTCCTCGATGGCGTCGAGCAGCGCGGCGAACCGCTCCACTTCGCGGAGCAGCCGCCCGGTCGGCGGCACCTCCAGCCGGTCCGAAGCTTCCACTGCGATGCTCGTCGCGTCGATCAGGCCGAACAGCTTCTCGCTCTGCGCGATGGCATCTTCGATCGCTTGGGCGAGCGTTTCGCGGATGTCGCTCTGCAGCAGGCGCGTGACGATCGCCTCGAACGCCGCATGCTTGAGCTTGTACGTCAGCGCGCTTTGGGCCGCCGTCTCCAGCAGATGCCCTTCGTCGAACACGACCGAACTGTGCTCCGGCAGGAGCGGCAGCTGGCCTTCCCGCTTCCGGGATTCGTACGTCCACACATGCTCCATGTAGAAGTCGTGCGAGCAGACGATCACGTCCGCCGCCTTGCGGTAATGCTCCCGCGAGAGCGTCTGGCCGCAGCGGTGGCGCCGGCTGCAGACGAGGCAGTCTTGAAACGGGTCCCAGGAGACCGCGCGCCACTGCTCGTCCGATAGATGCGGATAGTCCTTCCGGTTGCCGTACGGCCGGAACGCCTGCATCGTACCGGGATTGTTCACGAAGTCCGGCAGCGAGGCGTACACGTCCCCGAGCGCCTCCAGATGCTCCGCGCTGCCGCGCGCATCGTCCAGCTTGTTCAGACAGAGGTACTGGTCCATTGACTTGCCCAGCCGGGCGTCGATCGTCAGATCCAGGTAGCGGGCAAGCTTGGCGATGTCCCCTTCCGGCTTGACCAGCTGCTCGATCAGCGACTCGTCCGCGCAGGCGATGATCGCCGGCTTGCGCGTATAGCGCGCGTACAGCACGGCGTACAGCAAATACACGAGCGTCTTCCCCGTGCCGACGCCGGCTTCCGCGAATATCGTCCGTTTCTCTAGGTACGCGCGTTCCAGCTGAAACGCCATGTAAATCTGCTCGTCCCGCAGCTCGAAGCCAGCTTCGGGCAGCCGCTCGTAGAAAACGTCCGCGATCCAGTCGCTGGCCTGCTGGATGAACGGCGTTTTGGGATCGAATTCAAAAGGATACATATTCACGACATGCGAGCCTCCAATCAAGCCTTAATCATAGCATGCCGCGGCTGCGCAAGAAAAGGCCGATCCGGCATGGATCAGCCTGGATCGGCCTTTTTTCGATGCCGGCGCCTTCGAGCGGCGGCGGCCGGCTTCAGGAGACGACGTCGAACCCCTGGTCCTCGATCGCCGATTTGATCTGCTCGATCGTGATCGACTTCGCTTCGTAATCGACCGTCACACGGTTGCGCGCAAGATCGGCCTTGGCGGCGACGCCTTTCTTCCTTAATGCGCCCTCGATGCTGCTGACACAATGCTGACAGGACATGCCCCTGACTTCGATGATGCTCGTCATGTCAACCCTCTCCCGTTCGGTTCGTCTTAAACTGCCGGCGTGCAGTCCGCAACCGGCTAATGCGCTGCGATGTCAGCCTTGATAGAGGAAGACGGCTGCCAGGACGAAGAGGCCGAGCCCGAACACGAACGGGTGCATCAGCACGGTCCCGCCGCCGGATGCGCCGGCATCCGGGTTCCCCGCCGCGGCCGAAGAGCCGCCTTCTTCCCGGATCAGCTGCTGCAGTACGAGATGTATAAATAGAAACAGCACGTCGACGAACAGCACCATCGCCGCCGCTCGGCCGCCCAGCATGACGCCGAGCATCGCGCCCATCATGCCGCCCATGATGCCGGCCAGCATGCCGTCGAGCGCCGCCATCGTGCTGACCGGCTTCCCGGCCAAATACCCGCAGGCGACGCCGAGCAGCACCGCGCCCGCCGTCGGAACCGCCAAATCCTGCGGAAACAGGATGCCCGCGACCGTCCCCGCCGCCAGGCTTTGCATCATGCCGACCGTCATGGCGATCATCATGCCGGCCATGCAGCTCAAGGACGCGCGCCGCCGGTACGCGTGCCAGATCGACCTGCCGGACATGCCCGTCACCGCCGCCAGGCTTGCGAGATAGAATACCGTCATGATCGCCGGCTCCTTTGCCCATTATGACTGATTGTATTCAGATAAGCGCTTTCAATATGTCAAGATTCCAAACATGAGGAATTTCTAATGCTTTTCTCATAGAGTGAGCGAAAGCCTTGATGGGCTTGTATCGCAAAGGTTGCAAGTAAATGCTGGAAAAAAATCATGTGCTATAGTGGAACTAGGTCAAACGACCTTGTGCAGACGACAGACGCTGCGTCCGGTGCACTACTATAGATGCGGACTGTCGCCGAAACTTTCTCTGCCCTAGTCGGAACCGACAACGCAGAACTCACACCCAAGGGGGAAATTAGTCATGACGAAAAAGAAATTCGGTAAACTGATGATGAGCGTAACGGTGAGCTTTTCTTTATTGATGGGCGGCACGGCGATCATTCAGGCTCAACCGGCGCATGCGGCGATTTCTTCCTCGAAAGCGTCTTCGGTTATCGCTTCCGCTAAAAAATACTTGGGCACGCCCTACAAATTCAACGCGTCCACGTCGACAACGAAAGTGTTCGACTGCTCTTCGTTCACGAAGCGCGTATTCGGCATGAACGGCATCACGCTGCCGCGTTCGTCGCACGACCAATCGAAGGTCGGCAAATCCGTCAGCAAGAGCAGCCTGAAGCCGGGCGATCTCGTCTTCTTCTACAGCCCGGTCCACCACGTCGGCATCTATATCGGCGGCGGCAAAATCATCCACACGTACGGCAAGCCGGGCGTCACGATCGACACGATCAATTCCGGCTGGTGGAAATCGCACTACGCATTCGCGCGCCGCGTGTAGGCTAGGCGCACCTCACCTTTCGAAATGACAAGAGCACCGTTTCCGCAACTTTGGAAACGGTGCTCTTTTTACTTTCAGGACGGCCGCGACCGGGCGGACCTCCGCCGCTTCATATGGTCCCGAAGCAGCGCGGCGCCTGGAAACCGGACGAAATGCCGCGGCTTCGGCACGCCGTGCAGCTGCGCGCCGTAAATGCCCGCGTGACCGGAAAACATGTAGCTGACCAGGCAAACGACGAGCATGTACGCCGCACCGTCGGCGCCGAACAGCTCCAGGCCGAGGAAAAAGCAGGCGGCGGGCGCATTGGCCGCGCCGCTGAACACCCCGATCAGCCCGAGTCCGGCCAAGAACGATGCGCCTAGATGCAGCAGCGGCGCCAGCGCGCTGCCGAGTGCCGCCCCGATGACGAACAGCGGCGTCACCTCGCCGCCCATGAACCCGGAGCCGAGCGTGACGGCCGTGAACGCCGTCTTCCACAGAAATGCCGCCCCGGACAACGGCTCGTGGAAGGCCTGCACGAGGAGCGGCAGGCTGAGTCCCAGATAATCCCGCGTCCCCGCGGCATAGGACATGCCGATGACGAGCAAGCCCCCGGCGAAGCTCCGCACCCACGGGCGTGCGAGGACGGCCGTCATTCCGCGCTTGACCCAGCCGACGGCGCATGTGAACAGCAGGCTCATCAGCCCAAAGAGCACTGCCGCCGCGGCGATCTTCACGAGCAGGACGGTCGAGAAGGCGGGGATGCTCCCCATTTCGTACTGCAGGTGGCGAATGCCCCACGCGCGGGTGACCGCGTCGCCCGCGAACGCCGCGACCGCGCACGGCACGATCGTTCTCGGCGAGATCCAGCGGCCCGGCGTTACCACCTCGAGCGCGAATACCGCTCCGGCCAGCGGGGTTCCGAAGACGGAGGCGAAGCCGCCCGCGACGCCGCACATCAGCAGCGCCCGCCGGTCGGCGCCTTCCGCCCGGACCAGCCGGCCGAACGCCTCCGCGAGGCTTCCGCCCATCTGCACGGCCGTTCCCTCCCGGCCGGCGGAGCCGCCGAACAGATGCGTCGCCCACGTGCCGATCAGCACGAACGGCGCCATGACCGCCAGGACTCGCTCCGTGCGCTCCGCGGGCTCGTCCCCCAAACGGATTTGCTCCACGATAAGATTGTTGCCCTTGCCGGCATTGCCGCCGTAGCGCGCATACAGCAAGCTGACAAGCGCGCCGGCCGGCGGAAGCAGCCACAGCAGCCAGGGTGCCGACAGCCGGATGTCCGTCGCCCGGTCCAGCCCCCACAGGAAGAGCGCCGAGGCGCTGCCCGTCAGACCGCCCATGACGGCTCCGAATGCGAGCCAACGAATGAACATGCGCATAATTCCGATTCCATTGCCTATGATGCCATAACGAACGATAGGCCCTTCCGTTTTCCTCCATGATAAGACGGACGGATGCATTCCGGCAACTGAATTGCCGCGATCGGGTATAAAAGGCATGCAAAAACGTCCATCCTAGACGAAGGATGGAGGTGAATACGCTCATGGCCAAAGATGTACTGTGCGAAGTGAATTCCTGTAAATATTGGGCTGCCGGCAACCAATGCAACGCCTCTTCGATCTATGTCGTGAACAACCGCGGCAAGCAAGCCCATAATTCTGATGAAACCGACTGCAAGACGTTCGAACCGAAAATTTAATGCTGGATCGGGCCGCCTTTGCCTAGAAGGCGGCCCGCCGTCGTCTATTCGTAGTATAGCCAAGGCTGATAATAATTATCAGTGAGAACGGAAATTGAAATTGAAATTCGCAAGGTCTAGCCGTCTTTCCTGACCAACCGAACCTTTACGCGGGGTTCGGCTCCGCCTCCTGCTCCTGCAGCCGAAGCTGCTGCGCCGCGAATTCGCGGTACATCGGATGATCCCGGCTCAGCTCGTCGTGCGTGCCCCGCCCCGTGATCCGCCCTTTCTCGACGAAGACGATCTGGTCCGCGTCCACGACGGTGGACAGGCGATGCGCGATGACGAGCGTCGTCCGGCCGGCCATGAGATTCTTTAGCGCCTCCTGTACGATGACCTCCGACTTGGAGTCGAGGCTCGAGGTGGCTTCGTCGAGCATGAGGATTTTCGGATCGCGCAGCAGCGCCCGCGCGATGGCGATCCGCTGGCGCTGGCCGCCCGAGAGCTTGATGCCGCGCTCGCCGACTTCCGTCTCGTAGCCATCCGGAAGCTCCCGGATGAAGCCGTGCGCATGGGCCATTTCCGCCGCGCGCGCAAGCTCGTCCTCGCTTACGGCGCGGTCGATGCCGTAACAGATGTTCTCGCGGATCGTCCCCGCGGTGAGCGGGCTTTCCTGGGATACGTAGCCGATCTGCCGGCGCCACGACGGCAAGGAGAAGCTGCTGATCTCGTCACCGCCGAGCCTGATCGTCCCGCCGGTCGGCTCGTAATACCGCTCGAGCAGCGAGAACAGCGTCGTTTTGCCGCCGCCGCTCGGACCGACGACCGCCGCCACCGTGCCCGGCGCCACGTCGAACGTCACGTCCCGCAGCACCTCCTCGCCGCCTTCGTAGCCGAAGCTCACGCCTTCGAACCGGATCGGCCGGTTCGCGTCCGCCACTTGTCCGCCCCGCTCGTGGTCTTCTTCGTCCGCGTCCAGGATGTGCACGATCCGCTCCGTCGCGCCGACTGTCTTCTTGAATTGCGTGAAGAACGTGGAGATTTGCGACATCGGCATGACGATCTGGATGAGGTACAGGATAAACGCGACCAGCTCGCCCGCCGTCAGCGCGCCGGACGACACCCGCATGCCGCCGTAGCCCACGATGACGACGAGGAGCATCATCATGACGAAAAACATAAGCGGTGCGATCAACGCCTGAATCTTGGCTTCTCTGCGCCCAAACCGGAACAGGCTCGATATGCCCTGCTCGCCGGCGGCGTATTCGCGCGGTTCCGCGTTCATCGACTTGACGAGCCGGATCTCCGACAGCACCTGGGTCAGCGTGGCCGTGAAGGAAGCCGTCTCGGTCTGCAGTCCTTTGGACACGAGGTACATTTGACGGCCGAGCGGCACCATGAACAGCGCCGCGATCGGGATGACCCCCAGCATGACCGCCGTCATCCGCCAATCCATGTAGAACAAGACGACGACCGAGCCGGCGACGGATATGATGCCGCTCAGAAACCCGGTGAAGTTCTCCGCGATCAGCTGCTTCACGATGCCGGTGTCGTTCGTCATCCGGCTGATCGTCTCGCCCGTCCCGTGCTTCGCCTTTATCCTTGTCGTGACGAGTTTCCATGGCAATCCTTCCTTTCGCGCCTCTTCGGCGTTTCCTGCGCTAAGCTTGCCGATTCAGCATAACGTCCCATTTTGAACGGAATATGAACGGTTCCCGGCAAGCGCGAATCCGGAGACCGAAAATTGGACTATACGCGGCGGACGAGAAATGCTTCAATAGAGAAGAACGGGCCGGCTTGTCCTGCAAGCGGTTCCATTTGCATGTATATCCTTATCCGGGAGGCTTCATTCATTATGGCATTGATTCAGTGCGACTTCTTCTCCGACGTGCTTGGCTTGTCCAGCTCGATGTACGTCATTCTGCCGCAAAACGCGCAATCGCAAATCGGGATGGAATCGAAAGCGGCCCCGAGCAAGCATAAGACGCTGTTCCTGCTGCATGGCTTGTCCGACGACCACTCGATCTGGCTGCGCCGCACCTCGATCGAACGTTACGTCGCGCCGCTCGGCCTCGCGGTCGTCATGCCGGCCGTCCACCGCAGCTTCTACACCGATATGGCGAGCGGCGGCGATTATTGGACGTTCGTCAGCGAAGAGCTGCCGGCGCTGGCCCGCTCCTTCTTCCCTCTGTCGGACCGCCGCGAGGACAACTTCGTCGCCGGCTTGTCGATGGGCGGCTACGGCGCGTTCAAGCTCGCGCTCAACAAGCCGGAGCAGTATGCCGCAGCCGCCAGCCTGTCCGGGGCGCTCGATGTATCGACGTTCGAGGAGCGCGCCCCGGTCGATTTCGGGCGGATCTTCGGCACGGCCGACGCCGCGAACGGGCTGCCGAACAACCTGTTCCTGGCCGCCGAGACGCTGAAGGCTTCCGGCCGGCCGATTCCGCGCCTCTACCAATACTGCGGCACCGAGGATTTCCTCTACGAGGACAACGCGAAGTTCCGCCGGCACGCGGAATCCCTCGGACTGCCGCTCACCTACGAGGAAGCGCCGGGCGAGCACAGCTGGGAGTATTGGGACGAATACATCCGCCACGTGCTGAACTGGCTGCCGCTCGGCGAAGCATAAGCGCCGCCGGCTCGTACCGGTCCGGCCTCGGCATCGCTGCCCGAGGAGCTGCGCCGAAATCGAGTAGGAGGAGGCGGCTAGCCTCCGTCCTCTCACACCACCGTACATGCGGGTCCGCATACGGCGGTTCCAAAAGGTTAACAAAGCTCCAAATAACGTGAAAGCATACTCTTGAGCCCTTTC